>JAJYVQ010000069.1 GCA_021791915.1 Actinomycetes bacterium
AACTTATCGATATCTGATTTTTTGTTCTTTCTGATTCAAAATAAAGTCGTAAGACTTCTCTTACTTGATACATTTGTACACTCCATTTCTTGTTTGATTTTATTGCCATTTGTTTCCTTTCTCTTAAATGAATTAGACAATTAAAAGAAAGGTTACTTTAACTTGAAATTAAGTTCGTGGATATTACCGTTGGAAGTTTATCGATAATACCGTTGGAAGTTCGTGGATATTACCGTTGGAAGTTTATCGATAATACCGTTGGGGGTTCGTGGGTAATACAGTTGAACATAATTTTTCAATAGATTCAAATTTTAATATGGGAGAACTTATTAATATGGCATATCACTACAGAAATGTCTCATTAAACAATATTCACTTTTTGGTTCTGCCAACAACTGATTTTGGAAGATATGGCACTACATTATTCGTAGCTGAGCCATATGCTAATTCAACCTTGAACAAACTGTATAACGATAGTTCTAATTCTGATCTAAAGTCAATCTTTAAGACAACTTTGGGTGAAGTCATTCCGTTTAATCAGGTGATATTTGATAATTCAAGTACATCTCCTGAACCTTGGAATCCTATATTGTGTTGACCAAAGGTTGATTCAAGACAAATTCTATATACGATACTTTTAACTTTGACTAACTATGCCACTATATTCGAACACCTAGTTTAGTTGCTTCAAAGAACCGTTTAAAATTAAATTCCTGTCAAACATTTGTCAAACGAACTTAGCTAAATAAATTATTAGTAAAGATCTCCTTAACTGCTACCAACAGCAATATTTGCATATTATTTGTACCCAATAATACCTACCCACCTAACTTATTACCCGAAGGTCGCTGGTTCAAATCGAGTTCCCGCCACTAATAAATTAGCAGTTGTAAACACTCAGGGATATGTTAGAAAAGCCTTTAAATTAATGTTCAATTCAGAAAAATCAAAATTGACCCAAATATGTTCCAGTTAATCGAATCATAGTGACACGATTAACACATTTGAATGTCCCGATCAAGATACCGGAAATCATTTCGCTTATCTCGAAAGGATAACAACTCGGCTTTTCGGAAGTTATCAAGCGGATTCCCTCTAAATTAGCTTCCAGTGTCTATTAAGCGTCAATTAAGTAAGAAAAGTTGGCTATTAAAGCCAATCAATGTAAATGAATACTTAAAAAAAGAATCAGATGACAGATTGGATGGTCGCTATCTTGAGTTCGAGGTACTCGAACCTCCGTTAATACTGTAAGTAAGTATGCTCAAACAAAAGTCAATACTACCAACTTTAAAACAATTCTAAGCTACCGTAAAACTTTCAAGTTGTTCCATATTTGCGTTAGTCCAATAGCTCTCATATTTTTGGCAATTGGATAAGTGTCTTCTCCGGGATATATAACATTAAGAGAATCTAACTTTAAATCATTCATGGCAATATGCATTGATTTTGTTGAGACAGGTGAATCAGAATACTTAAACTCAAATCCAAGCCTCTTATTTCCTTTTACAACTAGGAGATCTAGTTCGGCTCCCTGATGACTTGCCCAAAAAAAACATTCATTATCAAGAGCACCTATTCGTCGAATTACTTGCTGCATTGCAAAACCTTCCCAAGAAGCTCCAATTTTTGGATGACGCTCAAGATCTATTGCATGATCTAGTCCAAGAAGTGAATGTAGCAAACCGGTATCTGAAATAAATACTTTTGGTGCTTTAACCTGTCTTTTGGAAATATTCTCATGCCACGGTTTCAGAATGCGCAGGACATATGTGCCAGCTAACAAATCTAAGTATCTTCTGATTGTAGTATCAGATACCCCCAACGACCGAGATAATTCAGAGGAGTTAAATATTTGAGCGTGCCAGTGAGCGAGCATAAACCAAAATCTCTCGATAGATAAATGATGAATGGCAGGCGCTAAACGGGCTAGATCGCACTCCAAAAAAGTACGAATAAAATCATATCGCCATTTAGAGCTAGCAATATCTGTACTTGCTAAATAAGACTTAGGAAACCCACCACGCAACCAAAGTCGTTTCCATGACTGCAGTCCTATTTCATCAAAACTGAAACCTTCGAGAATGATATGTGTAATTCTTCCAGCTAGGGTCTCAGACGTGTGACGTAGAAGGTCAGGACTAGCACTTCCAAGCAAAAGGAAGCGGGCACCTTTAGGAGTATCTGCCAATACTCTAATAGTCTCAAATATCTGTGGTGCTAACTGAACTTCGTCAATAATTATAAGACCTGTTAAATTTCTCATGGCAAGCATAGGATCTGACAATCTTGCTCTATCTCGAGAGTCTTCTAAATCAAACCATTCTGAATTTAAATACAATTTGGAAATATGCCGAGCCAATGTAGTCTTTCCAACTTGTCGAGCACCTAGGATGGCAACGACACGGTTAGTTTTTAGCGACTTAACGACGGAATTTAAATACTTTGGGCGACTAATCTCCATAGTTTTAGTCTACCATGAATTCTCGGTGTGACATAAGCAATCTTCATGGTAATAATATCAATCAAAAAACCAATTAAGCATACTGAATTCGTTTTTAAGGGCTAAGTGCAAATCGACGATTTCTTCCATATGAGAAGTTTGGTTCAAAATCCCGATTAATTGAGATGGTTTGATTTTTTCGTAGACTCCCAAAGCTTTGAGAATATGGGTGTATAATCTTCTGCTAACTTTACAAGTAAGGATGTTTGGACTTTGTTTTACAACGATAAAATTTATTACATAATTTAACTGTGCTGTTAATTACAACTAGAGGTTCTGCAAATTTCGAACACAGGTGAGTATCAAATTACCATCAAATGTTTCTTCAGCAATACAAGGCTATTTAAGGGATATCTCCCATAATCAAAGATCATCCAATTCGTTTTAAACAGCTCTTTTTAAGTATCAGTTGTATCTAATTTAAGCTATGCCTCAAAGTCATAGCTAAACGAGTCGTCTAATCAAATCAAGTCCTCGCCTCCACTAGTGCAGATTTTTGGAGTATTCATGATAATATCGGAATAGATTGTAAAAATCAGTCGATATTTAGGTTCCTATTGGTATACTAATATTCTGCATCGTTATTTGCTTTTCGCTGGATTTTAAATGGTTACCTTTAGTACGAGTTTAACAACCAAGAATAGCTGAAGTTTTCTGTCGCAGAAATTGCCGTTTGGAGTCTGGGAGGTGATTTTAGTCATGAATTAAATTTAATCGTGACAGTGTTTGGATTTACAAAATGGCTACTCGAATGAAGTGAAGTAATTAAGTTTCACTGTTGTGAATAGATATCGACGGTCGTGGCTTAAAACTTTAAATGAATAGTTACTAGCTAACCATTTTTATTTTTAAATATTTATATTTCAAGTTAGAAATTAATTTAATTATATTATAGCTAATACGCTATAATATAATATGAGTAAAAAACCGTCAGAAGTTGGTATTTTTGGGGTAGGATCGTTCATTCCTAAAAGCGAGTATTATGAGTTATCAAATGGTCGATCGACTCTAGCTGGTGAACTTATAAAACAAGCCAGATTAAATTCGCGATTGACTCAAAATGAATTAGCCCAGCTTTCAGGGGAGACTCAGTCTGTACTGTCGTCATATGAAAGAGGTTTACGACAACCGTCATTTAAAGCTGTTGTAAGGATTTTGGCAGCAACTGGAACTTACTTGTTGCCTCGCAATTCAAAAGTTACGAAGTCAAAAACTAAATTAAGAGGTGAAAGATTGGAGCAAGTACTTGAACTTGCTGCTGCTTTTCCTTCAAAAGCAGGTTCATCTGAGTTGAATATGCCTAGACTTTAGCGACTTAAAGTGGAACCTCTAATTCCAAAAATATTAACTCTTAATGATGCTCTGAAGAATGCGCAACTACCTTTTGGGTTTGGAGGGGCAATTGCATTGGCATTTTGTATCGACCGACCCAGAGCCACTGCAGATTTGGATGTTAACGTCTTTGTGGGTGTAAATGAAGTAGACAAGTTAGTTAAAATTCTTCCAAATCAAATAGCGTTGTCGCCAAAAAATATAAAAACTTTTAAGGCTATAGGTCAGGTACGCTTATTTTGGGGCGATGCTCCGATAGATATTTTCATTAACACACATGAATTTCACACTTCGGTTGCTAAGCGAACTTATGAAGTTGATTTTGCCGGAAGTAGAATTCCCGTATTGTCTTGTGGCGATCTTACAGTGTTCAAAGTATTTTTTGGTCGCACTAAAGACTGGGCAGATATCGAAGAAATAATTAGATCACATTCGATTGATCCTTCTAAAGTGTTCAAACAGCTATGTCAACTCCTAGGAGCTGATAATGAAAACGTAAAAACATTCAGAATTGTTTTGCAAAAAGTTATTGGTTAATTATCTAAATCTTTTTATTTAACCACTAGGCCAGAAATTTGAATATTTCCTGACGTATTTGTGTAATTTGCAATCTTATTTTGATTCTATCTTCTTTTTAAATAACTGAAGTGGTCAGTTGTTACGTAAATTCTCGAACCTAAGAAAATTTTGAGAAATAATATTATAAGAAATACAATTCTTTCTATTTTAACTCTTCTTCAAAATTACAAGACTTGTACACCAATGAATAATAACGTACTATTTCCATATAAGCTTGTCAATTAAACTCTCGTCAAATATTTGTCAGATGAAATAAGTGGAATCAGTAAATATCATACATTCCCCAAGAGCTATACCGAAAAGTTGCGTTTGTGGAGTTTTAATCTCGGAGTAAACATAGCATTGAAATGATTGAAGCTGGGGGAGGCTATTCCGCCTAGATCTAATTAGCGTAAAAAAGATGGGTGGATTTTGCTATACATGACATCATTAACTAATAACTAAAAGCAATAGCTTAACTAGAGGTTGTTGCTCAAGTTTACGATTCAGTGTTTTCATGCGTTATCTTTTTTGATACTGAGGGAGTGCGATGTCAATGATATTTCAATTAGCAAAAGAAGCTTAAATAAAATACTTGCTGATGTAATTGTAAAAGTTAAATTCAAAGACAAAATTAAAGTGTAAGAACTAGAAATTTAACACTTAGCCATGCATCAACAACTCAAATCAATTACACGAGTTAAGACTACTGTACCCAAAACAGGGATTGAAGATAAAGCTGTATTACGAAGTTACCGTCGTTAAGTAAGGAATCTGCCCAATAGATTAAATAAAATATTTGAAAAATGTAACCTTTCAGAAATAACTTTTCGGTATAGTTCTAGCCGCTTAGTTTGATTACAGGAATGTCGGTAATGCGACAGCAAATTACTAAGATTTCTGAAAATTTTAATATAAATTTATTTACAGGTTTGGGGAGTAGATCTGATAAAGTACATGGAGTATCGGAGTATATTCAAGTCGAGTTTGACGATACCATTAAGTTGGAGTATATTATTAGTTACGAAGTATAAAAATTAAGTACTTCAGATAATTAGTTTAAAAGGGTGTAAATTGATTATAAGAACGAGTATTTTAATAATATTTCGTTTTTCCCCATTAATACAGAAGGATCGGTGAGATGTATCTATGTTGAATTCGTTTAAGTCTATTAAAATTACTGTAAATTTATTCGTAATTGCATTCATTACGATTGTCGTTATTTTGAGTACATTTCCGGCACTTAAATTCATTAAATTAAATTCTAAGTTGTCAGCCATAACTATACCCAACAGTATTTTAGATGTTCAAAATGCGGCTACGATTAATACTGTATGGACTGGATCAATTGGGGCATCGGCATCGACATCATCCCCTGTAGTCGCTTTAGGGAATGTTTACATTGGCTCAATGGATGGAACAGTTTACGCATTTGACGCTAGTGTAGCTCAAAACTGTACTTTTGGTTCTCCGACTACTTGTGGATACAAATTTGCGGTAACTCCAATTCCAGGAGATCCAGTTTTAACGTCGCCGGTAATTTATAACAGTACTCTTTTCGTAACCGTAGGGGATCAGTTGTTTGCTTATGATGCAAATGGACTAACTAACTGTTCTGGTACACCCGATATATGCACCCCTTTGTGGGAAACTAAAAGTAACGGAGGAACTAATATCTCAACGCCAGTAGTAAGTAACGGAAGAGTATATTTTCATGATTCTCTGGGATTGTACGCTTATGATGCAAGTGGGGTTGCCAACTGTAGCGGAACACCGACAACATGTTCGCCATTATGGCAAGGATCGTTTGGAAGTATGTCAATCGAACCCCCCGTAGCTTATAATAACAGTATATTAACTGAAAGCCATGGAAATATTTTGGCATATGATGCTAGCGGAATAACTGGCTGTTCTGGTACTGTGGTTATTTGCAATCCGCTATGGAGTGCATCTACAATTTCGAGTCAGTTCGGGCTTTTTGTGTCTGGTAGTAATGTATATGCGGTTGGTTCTGACATATATGGGTTCGATGCTGCGGGTATTAAAAACTGTTCTGGTACACCTGTTGTTTGTCAGCCAATTTGGACAGGTGAGGTTACCTTAAGTGGGGGTCAATTGTATTCGGGAGTTACTGTTTCAAATAACATATTGTATGTTGAAGGACCTGGTGAGTTGTTGGCGTTTGACACAACTGGGTCTAATAATTGTACGGGGTCAACTCCAGTTTGTTTGCCACTTTGGTCTGGTACTACCGGAACCGATACATATATTAACAGTACCAATTCAGCTCCAGTTGTAGCAAATGGTATTGTTTTCATTGGGAATTCGGATCAGAAGTTGTACCTATTCGATGCTACTGGCTCTACAAACTGTTCAGTTTCTACATTGAATTTGAACATATGTAAGCCTTTGTCAGTTAGAACTACGGGTGGATCTATCGAATCAACACCTGTCGTTCTAAATGGGAATGTTTACGTTGGGTCAGATGACGGGAATTTATATGCTTTTGGTAATGCAGCTGAATTTGTCGATGCAACTGGGGGCCCTATCGATAATATAACTACTTCTCCACAGACGTTAGATCCAGCTTATTCAGCAGACGCAACAAATTACATATTGGTTTGTCAACCTGGATTAAATATGTTTAGCGTCACGTTATCTAGTTCCACATCTCCGTTGATGATTAACGGAACTTCTGGAAATTCACTGACAATTAGCTTTGGTCTCTATCCGAATCAAGCGTTGGTAATAAATGGTTCAACTTCGAATAATATGATGGTTCAAGATTGGGTTAGGTGTTTACCTCCAGATTTTCCGGTACCGACAGTTTCGAAGCCTGGAGCAAACCCACCAGGATATTATCTATACGGAACATTTAATTCAGCTAATTTAGCAAGCGATGTTGGAAATTATGCTGTAGTAGCTGACCAAAATGGTATCCCGGTTTGGTATCAAAAAGTTAATAGTCCTTTGTCTCCGTTGGACTTTCAGTTGTTACCTAATGACGTTTTATCTTGGTCAGGAATTAGTTTGAGTAATTTTTCCAATTTGGGATATGAAATGCTCCAGCTCGACAGTAATGCACACACTAATCTATTTGCACCTGAAGGTGTTACAGGGGGGCATGAACTTATTGAGAGACCAGACGGAAACTATTATATTATCGGAAACATATTGTCTTATGGGAACCTAAGCAGTTTGGGCTTAGGCAGTGACGCTCCATTTATCAACTATTTGATTGAGGAATTTTCTCCAAACGGTCAGCTGTTATGGGAGTGGAATTTAGCCGATCATATAGGCCCAGATCAATGCGAACCTAAGTTTTTGTCGACTATAAATGACAATGGTTTGAAGGTAAATGTGATTTACCATGCCAACTCACTGGATGTGAGTTCTGATGGTACTCAGATACTACTTTCTATTAGGGATACATCGGCAGTCTATGACATTTCAAAAGCTACGGGCCAAGTACTATGGAAATTGGGAGGAAACGGTATTTCCAGTTCACCTCAAATTAGCGTTGTAAATGATCCTAACGGCACATTTTCGGGTCAGCATGATGCTAGGTTTGAACCTAACAATGACATTTCTATTTTTGATGATGAAACATTCACTAGCAACACAGCTAGAGCGGTTGAATATCATTTGGATTTTTCAACTATGACAGCATCTCCAGTTTTTCAATTTTTGAATCCCACTGGTTCGAATACTTTTGCTACGGGCTCGTTTAGAATTTATGACAATGGAAATGATAATCTAATTGACTGGGGTATGACGGCTAATTCTGGTTATACCGAAGTAAATGCATCTGGATCAGTTTTGATGCGAGTTGTATTTCCGAGCGGATATGCAAGCTATAGAACTATTAAGGTACCCACTAGTTCCATTAGCTTACAGCTACTACGAGACACAGCTGGTTTACCGCCTAGTGCACAAGTTTCATCTCTATCAACTAATAACGTTTCAGAAGTTAATGGAAACTACTACAATTCGGTTGCTCCTACACGCATATTGGATACAAGAAGTGGATTGGGTCAAGGTGGGGTCATAGCACCTTTGGGAGGAAATCAAACTCTTACGTTAAATTTAAATGGAGTTAATAGCATTCCATCTAATGCAAGTGCAGTTGTTTTAAATGTCACTGCTACGAATACTACTAAGTGGAGTTTTTTGACTATTTATCCTAAAGGAGCAATACAACCTGATACATCCAACTTGAATTGGTATTATCCGGGACAGACAGTTGCTAATACCGTGATTGTGCCTATAAATTCCTTAAGAGCAATTAACTTTTATAATTCTTTTGGGTCTGTGGACGTTATCGCTGATTTAGAAGGATTTATCGGTCCAGCCTTGCCAGGATCCGGATTGTTTAATCCAGTAAGTCAGACGCGAATATGTGATACCCGTTTAAATTCTGGCTTTGCCTATGCAGGTCAGACTCTTCAACAAGGTAGTACGTTGGATGTGCAAGCGGCGGGAGTTGGAGGCATCCCGACCACTGGAGTATCTGCTGTAATGGTTAATATAACTGCGACAAATACCACATCTAATGGGGGTTATATTACGGTCTATCCTACAGGTTCTGAACAACCCGGAACTTCAGATTTGAATTGGTCGCAAGGATCCACAGTGGCAAACATGGCAATAGTTCCAGTAGGTGCAGGTGGTCAAATTTCAATATATAACTTTTTGGGTACTACAGATATCATTGTGGACGTATTAGGTTACTTTACGGATGATAGCAATTTTTTAGCAACTGGAGAGGTATTCAATTCGGTTATACCGACGGTTAGATTAGCTGATACACGTTCATTAACTATATACCCCGCTACCGCTATTCCGTTGTCCGCTGGCAGTACCTTATCTATTCCAGTACCCAATTATGACAATGTCTCAGGGACTTCCATGATTGGGGCTGTTCTAAACGTTACTGCAACGAATACCACTGGAAACGGATTTTTGACTGTTTACCCCGCTGGCGTTAGTAGCCCAGATACTAGTACTCTAAATTATACGTCTGCAGGAGAAACTGTTAGTAATTTGACAACAGTCGAATTGGGCACCTCTAATTCAATAATTGTTAAAAATAACGGAGCTACATCCGTTGACGTGGTTGTGGACCTCGAAGGTTGGTATTGAGATCTAATCAAAAAAAAAGAAAACTTCTTTCGTAAGATGTAACTTTTGTGAATACCAAGTCTTTTGCTAACAATAGCCTTAAAACATTGCACCGTGTTTTATGAAAACATTTATCTAGATGCTATAAGGTTAGTAAATAGTATGTCATTAGATGCTAATTTTACGATCAGACGATTTTAGACTATAAAATACTATAACCAGATATTGCTACTGGTTTGTTTTTATATGTTTGTGGGTAAACTTGTATATTTTATTAGTTGTAAATCCTACTTACAAATTGTCAGCGCATTCACAATATATGCACTCGGCTAATAAAATGAAAAAAATAGCTATAATTAGGTAGCTTGAGGCAATCCAATACTATTAAATTAGCTAATTTTAATCGTATGATGTTCGGTTTGATTCCAAAGTGTATTCATAAGTATATTAAACTCCATATTCTAAATGCTACAAACGTAGTGGATTAAGGATCTTACCTGCAAAATTCAATTTAGTGATGTATAAGTTTGACTTAAGACAAGAGCCTGTTGCATAAATTCAATCTCTAGCTTATCGTAGTTGATATCTAATATAGTGTGATTTTAAATTCCCCTATAGCTTTAATTCCAGATGTTAATTTGTTGGGTTTCATTTATAACTTTAAGCTGGTGATGCTAAGTGGGATAATGTATTTATGTCGTATAACCTAATGCCAATTAACCGTGATCAACCTAATTTAATGCCGCCATCTTTAACTGACTGGTTAGAGAAAGATCATTTTGCTAGGTTTGTTATTGATTTTACAGAAACTATTGATATTTCACCCTTTTTAGCCACATATTCACAAAGTGGGACAGGAGCAACTGCTTTTCATCAATTAATTAAGTAGATTCGAACTGAAAATGGACCTAGGTGAAGAATTGCAATGGTTCTAAGTGTTTTAAACCTAGATAAGTCAATGTGGTCTCAGTTGGCTAAAACTAATTTTCTGTAGCTACCCAACAGTTCAATTTCGTTTAGATTTGATTCTGAAATTGAAAAACTCTTCTGCGATGCAGTTAGTCACTTCGACGTTGTTTCACTGATCCCTGTGGTTCTGAATCTATTGTGAGAAACTCAGCAGTTATCTAGGTTGTTAATTCGACTTTATTAAAACAGGTTCGGAAAATAAATTGATTAGAAAACACGAATGTTTCAATAAATAAATAGATTTAAATTCATCATCTTTAACATCTGTAAATTTACTCGGCAATGAATTAGTGGCCCTTGGCGTAACCTAAAACTTAATTTAGATGAAATATTAGAATACTTAAATCTTAAAATAATACAGGTTATTTTTGCAAAAGCTGTAGTTTCTTATCGATGTGTATCTGCAGTTCTTTGCCAAAATTCATATATGTAATGTTAAGTTGAATAGATCTTCTTTTTATTTGCATTCATAATATTGTTTTCGCAAATTTTCTTAGGTTGGGGAGTTTACAAAAACTCCGACTAGATCAATTAACCAGCTACAAGTTTGTGTAAAATATGTTTATATAATTAGAAGGAAATAATTCACATGTGGCTACTATTATGAAACCAGTTGTTTTTAAGATGACGTTGCAAGTAAGGCTAAAGATAGTGTTGACAACGATTGCGTTCATAATGCTGATTTTTGTAGTTACGGTAAGCAAACCAGTTTTAGCTGGGACAGTTGTCCCAGATTCCTGGAAAATTTCAGGGAGCTACCCAAGCAATACCTATTCTATGAACGGGGTTTCTTGCATTGTAGCGACAACCTTTTGTGTTGTGGTAGGGGATGGTCAGATTTCTAATGTTTTACAACCTGAATTCGGCGTGATAGCCGTTTCGAATACAAGTGGAACAAACTGGACTCAACAGACTTTGCCCACAGGAGTTGTTTCGTTGAATGGAATTTCATGCACAAGTACAAGTTTTTGTGTTGCAGTTGGAAATGGAGCCAGCAGTACTGGAGTAGTGTTGATTTCAACATCTTATGGAACAAACTGGACTCAACAGACTTTGCCCGCAGGAGTTGTTTTGTTGAATGGAATTTCATGCACAAGTACAAGTTTTTGTGTTGCAGTTGGTGTTGGATCGGGAAACACGCCCACTATATTGGTGTCAGATACAAACGGCACTAGTTGGACGCAAGAGCCTGTTCCAGCTGGAGTAAATGTACTGAACGGAGTATCGTGTTCGACTACTGCATTGTGTGTGGCAGTGGGTGGATATGTATCAAATGTTGGCTATACGATAAGCGGCGTAGCAATCTATAGCACTGATGGTGGGTCATCTTGGAATTTGGGAACCTTTCCAACAAGTGAAGCATATTTAAGTTCAACTTCTTGCTATAGCAATTCGTATTGCATTGCAGTAGGTCAAAATACGATTCTATCTTCGTCAAACGGATCTATATGGAATCAGGTTCAGGTTCCTACTGGAACCTACAACTTAAACAATGTTATTTGCGCAAGCAGTGCTAATTGTATTTCTACTGGAGGAGATTCAGTATTGTACACTAGCAATGGTTCCAATTGGAGTGCCGGGTCATTTCCGTCGGGTGCATTTTTAGTTAACGGAGTTTCTTGTATGAGTGCTACTGACTGTATTGCAGTGGGAGTAAATTCAAACGGAAATTCTACTTTAAGTTTCGAAACTTTGTCTGGAGGTTCGACATGGTCTGACAATAGTTTGCTATTTACAGTTCAGAATCTAAATTCCGTGATGTGTGTATCGACTTCGTTTTGTGTAGCAGTAGGACAAACTACAAGCGGGGATGCCGCTTCAGTGATATCAACTAATTCTGGGTCAAGTTGGTCAA
>JAJYVQ010000070.1:0-10049 GCA_021791915.1 Actinomycetes bacterium
AACTCAGAAATCGCAGCATCTAAAATTTCCCATGAATTTTCCAAAGGAAGCAGTAACAATCCATTACCAAAATGGCGAACTACGACTTCTGAACAGGAAATAGGACTAAACAGTACGCTAGCGCAAGTATAATATCTTTCTAGTTGATTTTGCTGTAAATAGTGACATAAATCATGGTCACTCTACATATGAAATGGGTTTGAAAGCTGTCCCATCAGAGCCACGAATAAAATAAATAAAATTAATAATATTTGACTTTCAAACTGTGAGGACTAAGGCATGAGGACTGAAGCAAAGTAATTAGTAGTCGTAAACTTTAAATATTAAAAATATTATTTAATCTTAAATCAAGAGCTTACGATTCGCTAAGAGACGAACTGTAAGTGAGTTTTAAAGACCAGCTTTTAACAATTGTCATTGAGCTCGATAATGATGGGCAAAATTTGCAGCGTATATCAAAATGAAATATACTTCAATTAAAATTATTACTTAACTAATGGTTGTTGGGTTGATCGTGATATGAAATCTAAGCTTAAATTTTTACTGATTTTCTTATCACTTTACTTGGTAATGATTTCGATAATTTTAGCAAATCCGCTAAATTCCAGTGCTGATGAGCAGGCACAAACGATAAAGACAGTAGCTGCAGCACGTCTGCAGTTCAAGGGGCTGAGAACTGATGCTCGAAAATTCTCTGCAACTGGTGTTCCTGTTTATTTTTTTAAACTACCTCCTTACTATGAATCTATATCGCCAAGTTATAAAATGCTTTTATGCGAACTCGGTTACAAGAACCAATCGGTTTGTCATCAACCTGAGATGGGAGGTCATTATCTTGGGTATTCTGCATCGTACGTAGGAAGTTACCAGCCTATTTATAACTTCATCGTCGGCATTCCGTCGCTTTTTACAACGGGGGATATTTCACTATATTTAATGGAGTGTCTTTCGGCGTTAATATGCTGCTTAATGCTTTCGTTGTGCATTTTTATCGAATTGGTATTTAATAATAAAAAAATATTATCTGTAGGTATATTATTTGTATTCACTCCAATGGTCTTATACTATGGTGCCCAAATCAATCCAAGCGGACTTGAAATTTCTTCGGCTTTTGTATCGTGGGCCGCTTCTTTAAAGATATTCTCAGATGGCAGATACCTTTTTGATCCAAAGAATGCAAACCATCCTAAGGATGGTAGTAAATTGGGCTTTTTGGTAAAGAGTTACTGGATATCGACGATTATACTAATATCATGTCGCCCCGATTCGTTTGTTATAGCGATCGCAATTTTGACTGCAGTTGTTGTATCTCGAAGATCTAAAAATATCAGTTTGAAGACTATGATTAGGGTACTAAAGTCTAAGCTTAGTTATGTTGCTCTTTTCATAACGCTCTTTAATGCTGAATGGATTAGACTCAATCCATATCTGATATCAAATAAGTTTAGAGGGGTTAAGCAGTTTTTCTATGCTGATAGCGCTACTATATTAAATAAAATATTACACATACAGCTTGATCGGATTGCATTTTACGGGCAGTATTTTAATGGGATTAACTATTTAACCACCAAATTTCCAGAAATTTATTTTTTAATATACTTGTTTGCGGTATTGTTATTCGTCGTTGCAGGACTTTTTGTATCATCAAAATCCCAAAGAACAGTCATAATTTTAATACTGTTGTCGATATTTTTAACTCCTGTCATTTTTGATTTCATTACCTATTCTAGGTTATATATAGCTTTCCAAAACAGGTATCTGTTGCCGTTTTTATTTGGAATATTTCTTTTAATAGGTGAAAATTTTGATTCTACGATGAAATATCCTTCAAAAATTAAAACGTACCTTTTGGATTTTATTAACTCAAAAACTTATCTAATTGCCGTAACTTCAATAATGCTGATAGGTAGTTTTGAAACTTATTACTATGATTGGAAGTTCCAAATATATGGACTGGTTAAGATTGGAACCAAATTGAAAGAGATGGTTACATGGGTCCCTCCAGATGGAAAGTTTGGAAGTCTAGCGTTTGAGTACCTGGCTATAACGATATTTTTTGGGCTAATTGCATATCTAGTGCTTGAAAAACCTTTAGATCTCTATGAGACAAAATCGCAGGATCAAGAATTGCAAATGTTATAGATTCCTTAAGAGCTCAAGATTAACGAGAAATGAGAATTGCGATATGCCTGCAATAAAACAAGTGAAGTGAACAAGTAAGTCGTTTAAGGTGAATCCTTAGATTTAATAACTTAATTAATAAAGATACCGATAAATTCATAATGCTCAATCAGAAAATTAAATGAAATACTTTAAACTAATCAGTATCACAATAGCCGTAGCACTATCTGCAATATTGGTAGCTAATTATTTGGATTCATATAATTTCCCGCCGAATCGTATAAATTCTATCCAGACTATGGCAAAAAATTCAAATGGACATGTTACTGCTTTGATAGTCGGTGATTCAGTTGCCCTTACTTTGGGTTACGACCTTGCTCTGGATGAAAAACCTTACGATCTTACAATAATAGATAAAGCTCAGCTCGGATGTGGTTTAGCTATCGGTGGAGAGATTCAAATTGAAAATAAAGTATTTCCGGCATCGGGTTACTGCTCAAGTTCAGCTAAAGTTCAGTGGCCACAGGCATATCGAAATTGGATTAGTAAATATAAACCTAATTTAGTGGTACTATTGGCAGGACGTTGGGAAGATGCAAATAGAACTTATAACGGGAAATGGACAAATATAACTCAGGCATCATTTAGGAACTATGTTAAAAATCAGCTCGAAGATGCGGTGTCAATTGCCACCTCAAAAGGAGCAAGTTTATTGCTTGAAACTGAACCTTGTTCGTTTTCGGGACTTCAACCAAATGGTAAGCCTTGGCCAGAGGATTCTGAAACTAGAGTTAATTTATATAACTCGCTGTTGTATCAGGCAGCTAAACTAAATCCGAATCGAGTTTACGTACAAAATTTAAATGGCATAGTGTGTCAAGGTTCCAAATTTACGATGAAACTGGATGGAATCGTTATTCGAACACCTGACGGAATTCATTTTAATACCCAAAATCCATATCAGGTTGGAGATATCCTTGGTTCCAAACTGTTGGGATATTGGAAGTATGTAGGTGAAATTGGAGTTGTCCGCCAGCATCTCTTGATTTCAAACAGCTAGCTTATCATTGCATCACTCTTATTTAAATCTGTTGAAAAGAATTTTAAAATATGATTAAAGTTTTATGATTATTTCCTGCAAAATTGTTAAAGAAGTGAATAAAGATACTTTACTTATCTTTCTAAGATTTGACTAACTTCCTTTCGCTTATTAATATTGGTATATAAGATTTCTTGTTTGTCGAAACTTAAACCTAAACTTGAGAATCCAATTTAATTAGTTAGCTATGGAATTTATTCAAGATAATTCAATTTTGGGTTCAAAACGTATTGCTCAAATGAAATTGTATTAATTGTTAATTAATCAGCGTAACATACCTTGATCCGATTTAGGCAAGATGGTGAGTTTTGTGATGCGCAAAAAAAAGTTTGAGATTTATAGAGTTAAGCTGAGTTGAGAACAAGGTATCAAAATATATACTCAAAACTATTGTCAACATTTAGTCAGGAAAGTTTTAAATAATAGATAGCAAAAATATCAAGGAAAAATAGAATCAAGTGACGGTCTACTATTAAGATCGATTCAAATAAGAATCTAATTCAAATTAGTGTATTGGAACAATCAACTGGAACAATCAATTGGGTCGACAATTATGAAATGGTCTATTACTTGTTGGAAAAGTTATTTCATGTTCATATTTTAGGTTTTGACCCCATCTCTCAATAGTTGCGAGTTTCTTGATCATATTAGCTATGTTGTGCAATTCGGACAGAGTAAATGTAGCAACTTGAACTATGGAATACATATAAGCCATTTTGAATTTAGAAGTTGTATGTAGGTAATTTAAGTTTTAAATCAAGTATGAAAAATAACTTACAAGAAAAGATTGCTGTAGTATTTGATAGAAGAATTTTCACAACCTTATTTATTAAATCAGTTGAAAGTTTTGATCAGTTGGTAGATTACCTAAATTGAATTCAAATCACAAGAGATACGCTTTTAAGAACAGAAAAGTCATTATAGTTAGGGTTTTGTAATAATAAATGAATACAGATATAGAATACAAAAATAGGAACTCTAAAATAGTCTACTATTGGCCAATCTTGATCTTATTAGTTATCGTTGCTTTGGTGGTAGCATTTTTTCCCTCTACACCAGCAAATGCTGGTCTAGGAAAGGTAAATGTCAGTTTATTAGGAACTTCAATGGCAGGAAAGCCTGGGACTACCGTTTCTGGGATTGACTGTTTGCCAAACGTAAGACAATTTACATGGAGTAAATATGCGCCGATGTGCGAGCCTAAGTACACGAGAAACAATGGCGGGTCAACAAGTTGGGGAGTAACAAAAAACACAATCTACATTACTTACAGAGAGCCCAATACTTCTGGTGCTTCTATTTTGGCTAAACTGTTTGGTCCTGCGATGGGTACCGACCAGCAGGCAATAGCCACTATGGAAACTTATATAAAGTTTTTTAATTCGCAATTTGAGCTTTATGGAAGAAAGGTTGTCTTGGAACCTTTTTCAGGAAAGGGTGATTTTATTAATGAGCTTCAGGGACAAGGGTTAGAACAGGCAAAAGAAGATGCCATAACTGCAAAATCCTTACACGCATTTGCTGACGTATCGTTGTTATCGTCTTCCCAGTTTTATGACCAATATTTGGCCGACCAAGGTGTCATCGCGATTGGAGCGATTGCCCAGCCTACTACGTGGTTTAAAGCTTATGCTCCGTTTGAATACACACCGACACCTACTTGTGATACTGGTGTTCGAGCCCTAGCGGTTGGTATTGGCAGATCATTAGCCAATCTTCCAGCGATATTTGCCGGTGAGCCGTCTCTGCAGAAAAAGATTAGAGTTTTTGGATTAATCTATCCCGAAAATCCGACATATGCGTCTTGCGGTCAACTGTTGCAAAATATACTTGCTAGCCAATATCACGTCTATATAAAAAAGACAATCAAATACTCAATTTCTTTGGCAGATGAAGCCAGCGAAGCCCAAAGTGCAATAGCTGAGATGAAAGTTAATGGAGTTACTTCTATTTTATGCGGTTGTGATCCAATTTTTCCAATACTCTTAACTGGTGATGCGACAACCCAGAACTACTACCCAGAATGGTTAGCGACAACTTTTGAAGACGTATTTTCGCAATTAAACGACTCGGCTGAATGGTCTCACTCATTAACTAGCGGACTTCTTTTACCCCCCAAAGACAAACAGGAAGCCTATAGGGTGTATAAAATGGCCAATCCCAAAGGTACTCCGAGTCCTCAATTTGCTGAAATATATCCTCCACTGTTGTTACTATTTGATGCGCTACAAGCAGCTGGACCTGACTTAAATCCTCAGACATTTCAAGCTGGGTTTTTTAGACTACCCCGCTCGCTACCGGACGGTAACTATGGAAGATGGACATTTGGAAAAGATATCTATTCTCCGGTTTCAAGTTTCAACATCCTGTATTGGGATAAAAATGCGATCAGTACTGAAGACGGCAAGCCTGGTACCTACGTTCCCTGTAATAACGGGAAACGTTACACCTTGTCGATTAAAGGCGTAGAGCAGTTGCCAAATCATGTACAGTTGGACTGCTTCGGTATTAAACCCAAAACTCGCAATTAAAACTAACTATATAAAAACTAACTATATAAAAACTAACTATGGACTCTATTCTTGTAGTGATTAGAAAAAACCGATCCTCGTGGCTTTTGCTATTAATAATTGTCGCTATAGTATCTCTTTTTATGCTTCCTGGCGGTATTACACCTGGCGTTGTATTATTAGGAGGCATTAACGGTGCGTTATATGCATTAACTGCGCTCGGTTTGGTTTTGATCTATCGTAGCCAAAAGATAATTAACTTTGCACAAGCAGAAATCGGAGCTTTAGCAGTGGCAGTTGCTGTGGTAATGGTGGAGCTCAACGGTTTAAATTACTTTTTGGCACTCTTTGTAGGGCTGATTGTGGCTCTTGCTACTGGAGCAATAATACATTTATTGGTGGAGTGGAGGTTTAAAGACTCTCCGAGAATGATTCTTACTGTCGCTACGCTTGGTATCGCCGAAGTTATAGGAGCTATGGAGGTAGGTTTCCCCTATCTTTTTTCGCGACAACCTGCGATAACGCTTACTTCTTTTTCTACTCCGTTCAACTTTAAATTTAAGTTATCTGGAATTGAGTTTACGGGCGACCATGTCGTAGCGGTTGTAGCTAGCATAATATGTTTAGTCGGATTGTGGTTTTTTTTGGAAAAAACTAGATATGGAATGGCTATTCGAGGATATGCGGATTCAAGAGATCGTGCAAAACTTCTAGGTATCAGAGTTTCTTGGCTTTCATTAGTTACATGGACGCTAGCTGCGGGATTGTCCGCAATTGCCGCAATGGCTGCAGCTCCTGCTTCGATGGGTAACCCCCCTGATATTACAGCTATTGCTGGACCCACAATATTGTTAGCACCGTTGGCTGCTGCGATTGTTGGCCGAATGGAAAAGCTATTTGTTACTGCGATTGCTGCGATACTTTTAGGAATATTCCAGCAGGTGATTTTCTGGTCATATCCAAGTTCTTCTGTGGTGGATGTTGGGTTTCTAGTGGTAATTTTCATATCTTTGCTACTCCAACCTCCAGCGGTTCAAAGAGAAGCTTTAGCTACTGGAAGCTTTGTTAACGTTAGGGTCATAAAAGACATCCCCGAAAAGTTGGCACGATTAAAAGAAGTTAGATATTCAAAATATCTACTAACCATTATTGTAGGGGTAGTAGCCTTGCTTCTACCACCAATTCTCGGCCAGAGTTTTGCTTTACCAGCTGCTTATATGGCTATTTATGCCATCATGACGGTTTCTTTAGTGCTACTTTCTGGTTGGGCTGGTCAGATAAGTCTTGGGCAAAGTGGATTTGCTGGAATTGGTGCAGCAATTGTGGGAATGTTTTTGGCTCATAGTCATGTGGATCTATTAGTAGTTCTGTTCTTTTCGGCTATTGCAGGTGCGATTTTTGCTGTATTGATTGGAATTCCTGCGCTAAGAATACCTGGGCTGTTTCTTTCTGTTATTACGTTAGCATTTGCTATCGCAGTTGACAGTTATTTTTTAAATGGGACCGATTTTCCTTTTTGGAATCCTGATTTCATTCAGGCGACGAATGTGTTCGGCAAATATTCAACTTCCAACGCAGTTGTACTTTATGAGCTGTCATTTGGAATCTTGTTAATACTGCTACTTCTTGTACATAACCTAAAGCGCTCGCGCATCAAACGAACCTTAGTTGGAATTCGGGACAATGAATTTGCTGCTGGTTCATTTGGGATTTCAAGGTTTTCCGTGACACTGAGAGCATTTGCTATTTCGGGTGCTTTAGCTGGAGTCGCAGGAGGATTAATAATTGTTTTGCAACAGGGATCAGGTTTTGCAGGATTCGATCCTGAGTTATCGTTTACTATATTTGTAGGTGTTGTCATAGGTGGATTGGGATCGATCACTGGGGGTATTTTGGGAGCCATCTACATAGGATTGACTCAATACTATCTCTCTGGTACAATTGCAATTGTTTCCCAGGGAATCGTATTAATAATAGTATTAATGTTTTTCCCTGAAGGTTTAAGTGGCATTTTAGCTTGGTTCAGAAATTTGGTCGTATATAAGCTAGCTGCAGTTCGTAATATAGATTTAAACCGGGTTGATACGATGGATACATCTTTAAGCAATCGCAATTCGGACACTGAAAACGAGGAAGCTACAATAGCAAAAATCTTAGAAGAGTCGGATATTTTATATTCTGTTAAAGGACATAACGGAACTTTAGATTCAGTGTCCGAATCCAAAGAATTGGTTTTAGAAGTTAGAAATGTAGATGCTAGTTATTCAAATTTGAAAGTATTAAATGATGTTTCATTTTCTGTGCTACCCAATACTATTTTCTGTTTACTAGGAACTAATGGAGCGGGAAAATCTACAATATTAAGCGTAATTTCTGGACTTATGAAAGCTGATCGCGGATCTGTCTATTTTAAAGGTAAGGACATAAGCCATTTAAAGGCTGAAGATATCGTAAAATTAGGTATTTCTGTAGCACCAGGCGGTAAAGGTGTTTTCCCATCTCTAACTGTTAAAGAGAATTTACTGTTAGCGGGTTGGATACGCAGAAAAGAGCGCAACTACCTCAAAGATCAGTTTGAAAACACTTTTAAGTTATTCCCTACCTTAAGAAATAGGCTGAATGTGCAAGCCAGACTTCTTTCTGGCGGAGAACGTCAGATGCTAACTATTGCCATGAGTCTGTTCGTGCAGCCTGAGCTTCTGTTAATAGATGAACTGTCTTTGGGACTTGCCCCCATTGTAGTAGCACAAGTGGTTGATGTGATTAAAAAGTTAGCGGATCAAAATATCACTGTTGTGATTGTTGAACAGTCTCTTAATTTAGCAAGCTCGTTCGCAAGTTCATGTTCATATCTTGAGCGTGGAGTTGTGAAGTATACGGGTCAGCCGGCAAAACTGCTCGAAGACGAAGATATTGCCAGATCTGTATTTTTATCGAATGTCGTTTACTCAAAAGGTCCTAAGGGGAAAAAGATGGAAGGGAGCCTTGTTGGTGAAGACAGAACTGTTTTTGAAATTTCTGGTATTTCAAAATCCTACGGCGGTGTAAGTGCTTTACAAGATGTTTCAATTGATGTTAAATTTGGTCATATACATGGGATTATTGGCGCAAACGGCGCTGGCAAGACTACATTATTAGACATTTGTTCTGGTATAACTTCTCCGACATTTGGCTATATTAGTTTTAATGGAGTTGATATTACAAAGCTAGCTGCCAATAAAAGAGCTGAACTCGGGCTTGGTAGGGTTTTTCAGCATGCATATCTATTTCCGACTATGACTGTCAGAGAGACATTGAATGTCGCGCATGAACGTTTTATCGCCATGAAAGATCTTTTGGCTCCAATGTTTCAGATTCCAATGTATAGGAATGTGGAAAAATCCCTAAATTTGCATACCAGCGAAATAATTGAGAAGTTTAATTTAAGAGATTTTGAGAATGCTCTCATAGCCGAACTCTCTACTGGAACTAAAAGGGTGGTGGAGCTAGCTTGTCTATTTGCCAATGAACCAAGCTTTATTCTTTTAGATGAGCCGTCTTCTGGTTTAGCCCAAAAAGAGACACAGGCACTTGCCGATCTTTTAGTTGATATCCACGACGATTTAAATGCGACCATGATGATAATTGAACACGACATTCCGATGATCAGTAAAATTGTTGACAACATGACATGTTTGGATCTGGGAAGAGTTATTGCCAGCGGTACTCCTGAAGTGGTTCTAAGTGACAGGGGGGTAATCGAGGCCTTCTTAGGCACAAACCAGGCGGCTATACAGCGGTCTAATTGACTTTTTTAAGTTACTTTTACATTAAACTTTTAAGGACAATCGATATTTTTGTCGATCAGTGCCAATTTTGCTTAACCTCACTTAAATGACTTCAATTAAAATTTTAAATGTCACACAGGATTCTCCTGCAGCAAATGCTGGTATTAAATGTTTCGATGAAATAATCTCTGTAAACGGAGTTGAACCCCGTGATATTTTGGAATATTCCAGATTGGTTGACGCCGATACAGTCGAGTTCAAAATTAAGCGACAAACTAAACTAATAAGTAAGACTGTTGTAAGAACTTCTGAAACACAATTTATTCCCGAACCTATTGGTCTACATATAGAATCTGCGGTGTTTGATAAAATCAGAACTTGTGACAATAAATGTGAGTTTTGTTTTATTTATCAGTTACCCAAACAGATGAGAAAGAGTCTCTATGTTAAAGATGATGACTTTAGATTATCTTACTTGTACGGTAATTTCACAACCTTAACAAGATTTACCGAATTTGATCTAAACCGGGTTATCGAACAGAATCTATCTCC
>JAJYVQ010000070.1:10059-12268 GCA_021791915.1 Actinomycetes bacterium
GTTTGTTTCGATTCATGCAACAAATCCAGATATAAGGCAAAAGATGCTTCGAAATGAAAGGGGAGCAAGTTCTCTAATTTGGCTCTCAAAACTATTAGAGTTAGGAATAGAGGTTCATGGACAGATAGTGCTTTGCCCGGGGATAAATGACTATGAAGTACTAGAGGACACATTGGAAACAGTGTTTTCGATTTATAACAAGTTAAGATCAGTAGCGATTGTGCCTTTGGGAGTAAGTAAATATTCCAGAAGTCCTAATATGAAACCAATGAGTTCTTCTCAGGCTTGTGACACTCTTGAGATAATTTCTAAGTGGCAAAATATTTGTTCACAGGCTTTTAAAAGAAAAATATTGTATGGATCGGACGAACTTTATCTGATTGCGGGTGTAGAAATTCCTGATTATAATTTTTACGAAGTAAAAGAGCAGTTGGAAAATGGCGTCGGACTTATTTCCAATTTTAGAGAGAGTTTTAGAGCTAATAATATAACTCCATTTAATGTTAGGTCTGGATTTTTTCAGCAAGTAGACGGAGCACCAGCTATAGGATACCGTGCTATAACCCAGAGTAAATACAATATGTTGCAAAAGTTAGAAACTTCTCAAGATCAAAACACGGCAATTTTGACTGGAGGTTATACCAAAGAGTTTTTGTCAGACCTTTTAAAGGAAGTTTCATTGGATACAGTCGGTGTGATTGAAGTTGAAAATAGATTTTTTGGCGGCAATATAAAGGTTTCTGGTTTGATGACTTTCAGTGATATTAGCCGTACAATTAACGAAAACCCAAAATTTGACCGTTACTTGATTCCAGATTGTGCACTTTCTGATGGTCGATTTATCGATGACTTTAGAGTAGAAGATTTGCCGGCAAACGTTGAGGTTGTAACTGCAAATGGATTGGCTTTGGCTAAATCTTTAGGACTGAGGAATTAAATTGAATACAGTAGTTGTAATCGGAAGACCCAATGTTGGCAAGTCTACACTAGTTAACCGTATTTTAGGCAGAAGGGTATCAATAATCGAAGAAGTACCAGGAGTTACTCGCGATCGACTTGAATATCATACCGAGTGGAATCGTAAGGCTTTTAAGTTAATCGATACTGGAGGCTGGTTGCAGAGCAAAGACATTTTGGAAAAAAAGATATCAAAACAAGTAGAAATTGCTCTAAAAGAAGCAGATTTAATTTTATTTGTTGTCGATGGAACGGTTGGAATAACAGACGAAGATGACAGGGTAGCCAAACTGGTAAAACCACTTAAGAAGAAAGTAATTTTAGTAACTAATAAGATCGATACTCCTAAGTTCGAAAATAGTAAGTGGGAATTCGCTCGTTTAGGATTCGATAACATCTTTGCCGTAAGTGCACTGCATGGATTTAATGTCGGAGATTTATTGGATGAGATTGTTAAGGATTTTAAAGAAGATTTGTTGGATGATGCTAGCGAAATAAATGATACTATCGGTACTAACCATACCGCAGATGAAACACCTGTAATTAAATTGGCAATTGTCGGACAGCCGAATGTAGGCAAATCTACTTTATTTAATCAACTTATCAATAGCGAACGGAGCATCGTTCATGATTTACCTGGAACCACAACTGATACGGTTGACACTCAACTAGAAACACCGTTCGGTACTGTTTTATTGTTAGATACTGCTGGAATTAGGCGTAAATCAAGGGTGAGCGATAACCTTGAATACTATTCCGTTTCCAAGGCTCTTAAAGCTATTGAACAAGCAGACATTGTTTTTTTTGTATTAGATGCGACCAAAGGAGTCACTAATCAGGATCAAAGACTGGCTGAACGAATAGATTTTGTTGGTTCTCCAATTGTTGTAATTCTAAACAAATGGGATTTGGTCGACAGTGAGCAGAAAAAAGCAGTTGAGTTAGAAGTTAAATCAAAGCTGGCATTTTTAGGGGAATTGCAAATTATAAGGACCGCTGCAACAGTCGGTAAGAATGTGAACAAATTAATTCCTTCTTTACAGCGAACCCTAGACTCGTATCGTTTAAGAATACCTACGAATGTATTAAATAAATTTATCTTAGCTGCACAAAGTAAGCACCCTCCTCAGCAGGGCAAGATACTTTATGCGGTCCAAGGAGACATAAATCCTCCGACCTTTTTATTATTTGTAAACAGAAAACTTCAAACAAACTATCTAAGATATATAGAAAATTCCATGAAAGATGAATT
>JAJYVQ010000071.1 GCA_021791915.1 Actinomycetes bacterium
ATGGTCAGATCCAACTAACACAATCAAGCAAAAACTAATAAGTTCGATTCATCTGAATATTACTATTATTCATTGCAAAATAATTAAATGCAAAATAATTAAATGCAAAATAATTAAATGCAAAATCATTAATTGAAATTGTTGGAATTTAGAGAGAAAACCGAAAAATATAAGTTAAGAATCTAGCAACGGTTAAATTGGCTAAATAAGTTAATACCGAATAAATCAGACTACCTAACTCAGTATCTATCTAAGACAGATAGTTTAAAGATTTTGGCGTTGTTTTGGTATAAAAAAACTCTATTGTAGGCTGCTATTAATTTTAAGTCGTTAATTTTAAGTTGTTAATTTTAAAATTCAGTCTTCAACTACAAAGATGCATTCACCAGGACATTCTTCGGATGCTTCTCTAACAGATTCTTCCAAGCCATCAGGTACATTTGCCAAGCCCTCAGATCCACCGGGACTATCCAATACTTTGTCACTTTCTTTAACATACGCCAAACCGTCGTCTTGAAGAGTAAACACTGCGGGGCATATTTCTTCACACAGACCGTCACCAGTACACAAATCTTGATCTATCCAGACTTTCATTAATCCTCACTAAATAGTTATGAAATATAGTTATTAAAATAGCCCTTTAAAAAATAGCATTTCAAGCATATTTAGCTAAAATACCTCTAAAGTAGACTACGTTAAAATATCAATACAGTTTTCTTAAAGTTTAGTTTAAAAATTGTCGTAATATTTATATTTTCTAGATTTTGTCTATATCTTGTAAAGCTATTTAGGCAAATTAAGCTAAAAAGTCATTAATTTAATAAATATTAAATATTTCGAAATGGTGACATTTGGGGGTAAATTTTGTCTAAATTGATAGTTATTAGATATAAATGACGATATATTTATTAGTGAAAATTTATTAAATTTCAATAAAGTTTTCTTTATTGAAAGATTAACTGGAATATATCGGATTATAACAAGATATTAATAAGATGAAATATTAGAATAAACACTTAGGATTGAATTAGTGGTACGAAGAGGGAAAAAGTGGTAGAAGGCGACGACAGCAGTATCGTAATAAAAGAATATGAGGTTAGAATTGCTGATTTGACTGAGCAAATAGTTAACCTAGAAGAGGATTTATCTATACTACGGAGGCGTATGTCTGAGTCTCCGTCGAGAATTCATACGCTGGAAGAAAAACTGCTTGAAACTAAAGGACTATTAACTCAGGCGGTAGCCAAAAATGAAAAACTGACATTTACCTTAGAACAGGCAAAAGAACATATTAGTGCCTTGAGGGAAGAAGTTGAAAAGCTGACTCAGCCTCCCTGTGGATATGGAACTTTTATTAACCTAAATGAAGATGGAACTGCAGATATCATCACTTCTGGAAGGAAGATGAGAGTGTCAGTATCTCCTAATGTGGAAACCTCAAAGCTTTACGTTGGAGATGAGGTATTACTTAACGAATCTTTTAACATAATTCACTCCAGACCAGCAGAAATTATGGGTGAAGTTGTTACTGTCAAGGATATTCTCAATAAGAAATCTATTGTCATTGTAGGAAGAGCCGATGACGAACGAGTAGTTGAGCTGTCTGATGCTTTGATAGGCGTGAGATTACGAGTGGGTGATTCGGTTGTCTTGGACTCTAAATCGCAGCTAGTTCTGGAGAAAATCGAAAAACCAGAAGTCGAAGATATTGTTTTAGAAGAGGTTCCAGATGTCACATATAACGACGTTGGCGGTTTAGACGAACAAATTGAAGCCATAATGGATGCGGTAGAACTACCCTATATTCATAAACATCTATTTAAGGAGTATAAGCTTCCAGCTCCAAAAGGCATATTATTATACGGACCTCCTGGTTGTGGCAAAACCTTAATAGCTAAAGCTGTTGCTAACTCTTTGGCTAAAAAAGTAGCTGAGATGACCAATCAACCGTCGGTTAGAAGTTATTTTTTAAACATAAAAGGTCCGGAGTTGTTAAACAAATACGTAGGTGAAACGGAGCGCCAAATTAGATTGGTATTTCAGAGAGCGAGGGAAAAAGCCGAAGAGGGAGTTCCAGTTATAGTTTTCTTTGACGAAATGGATTCACTATTTAGAACTAGAGGTACTGGAATTAGTTCGGATATGGAATCGACAATTGTTCCACAGCTGTTGGCTGAAATTGACGGAGTTGAAGCCCTTCGAGACGTTATAGTTATTGGGGCATCCAATCGCGAAGACCTCATCGATCCAGCAATATTAAGACCAGGTCGTTTAGACGTAAAAATTAAGATTGAAAGACCCAATGAGGCAGCTGCCAGACAAATTTTTAGCAGATACTTAATCGAAGAATTGCCGATAGCTCCAAGTGATATCGATAAATTTGGTAATGGTAACAAGACAGTTGCCGTAGAAAAGATGATTGAAAATATTGTCGATGAGATGTATCGTACTGACGAGGAGAACGAATTTTTAGAAGTGACTTATCAGAACGGCGATAAAGAGATATTGTACTTTAAAGATTTTAGTAGCGGTGCAATGATTGAAAACATCGTACGTAGAGCTAAAAAATTGGCCATAAAAAGAACTATAGCTACCGATTTAAGCGGAATTACCTATCAAGATCTTTCTGACTCAATTCGACAGGAGTATAAAGAAAATGAGGATCTTCCGAACACCACAAATCCTGATGACTGGGCAAGAATTTCTGGAAAGAAAGGCGAACGGATAGTTTACGTTAGAACTTTAATAGCTAAAGGAGAATCAAATTCTGGAGGTCGGGCAATTCAGACAATTGGTACAGGACAATACTTGTAACTTTTTACAATAAATCAAGTAAACTTTAAGTAAGGTCATGGCAGTAAAAAAAATTATAGGAATTGAAACCGAATATGGGATAACTTCTAGGGGAAAGTTTGCGACTAATCCCGTATCTGCGTCTTCCTATTTGGTTAACTGTTACGGACGGGAGATGTTTGAAAAAAACACACAGTGGGATTTCACGGACGAACAACCTGGAAACGATGCCAGAGGATTTTTGGCAGAAACAACTTTGGTACCACTAATCGAAACCCAGTTGATCAATGTGGTATTACAGAATGGAGCACGATTCTACGTCGATCACGCCCATCCTGAATATTCTTCCCCCGAGTGTGGTTCACCCTTGGAGGCAACTTTATATGATGCAGTGGGGGAGCTCGTGTTAAATAATGCGATGGCTAAAGCGAAAGAAACTCTTGGCACATTAGATGAGATCATAGTTTATAAAAATAATTCTGACGGAAAAGGTAACTCGTACGGTTGTCACGAAAACTATCTAATGGACCGTCATATTCCCTTTGGGAAAATAGTAGACGAAGTTGTTGGATTTCTAGTAACTAGACAGATATTCTGTGGTGCAGGGAAGTTGGGTTGTGAGACGGCAAATAACGATGTAAGATTTCAGATTTCACAGCGAGCAGATTTTTTTGAGGAAATTGTAGGGTTGGAAACTACTACCAAACGTCCGATCGTAAACACGAGAGACGAGCCACATTCAAATCACGAAAAATATCGAAGACTTCACCTAATTTTGGGTGACGCCAACATGAGCCAAATGGCCACTTTCCTTAAGCTCGGTTCTACGGCTCTTGTTCTTTCAATGATTGAAGAGGATTCCTTATTAAACGGGAAAATAAGAGTTTCAAATCCTGTAGCCGAGATTAAACAAATATCTTATGATATCTCGCTTAAACATTTAATAGAGCTTGAAGACAATAACAAGTTTACCGCTCTAGATCTTCAGTACGTCTATTTAGAAGCCGCTCAGGAATTTGTAATGAGAGGGGGCGGAGAGTTTGTAGGTGGCGATGAAATTGCTAAAAATATTTTAGAACTTTGGGAAAATACACTCGACAAACTTACAAAAGATCCGATGAGTGCCCACGATACTATAGACTGGGTAGCTAAATATAGAATAATTGAAGCATATAGGGAAAAACATGACTTAGAATGGGATTCCAAAACTCTTTCAGCTATTGATCTCCAGTATCACGACGTGCGCAAGGAAAAATCCTTGTCGAGAATGGCAAATTTAGAGAAGCTATTCAGTGAAAACGAGATTAAGAATGCAGAAAAAGAACCTCCTCATTCGACCCGGGCTTACTTTAGAGGAAAAGTCTTGTCTAGATGGCCTAGTAACATTGTTAGTGCGAACTGGGACTCTATAGTATTTGATCTGGGAGAAAAGTCTCTCAAAAAAGTACCTATGTTGGATCCAATGAAAGGAACTTTTGAATTAGTATCGAATCTTATAGACGAAAGTAAAACAGTAGTTGAATTATTAGATAAATTAGAATCGTAACTTTTTTTAGGACAAACAACATGACCGAACGAGAACAAAAAAGAAAACCAACAGATTCAAAGGAGTCTGTTGATGAAACAGTCGAAGAGACCTCTGCAACTGGGTCTTCTATAAGTGGGCAAAAACTAAAAGCAGAAATGGACGATTTACTCGATGAAATCGACGAAGTATTGGAAGAAAATGCAGAAGAGTTCGTACGTAACTATGTACAGAAAGGCGGACAGTGACGCTGCCAATTTATCCGATCCACCAGGATCCTGGACCAGATTTTTTTTCGTTGTTAGATAAATATAAAATTGCAGATAATAAAGAACGTAGTTTAGGTTTGAGTTCTTTGGATGCATCTGAGTTCCGACACGGTACGACGGTTTTAGCCATTAAGACTGCTGACGGCGTGGTGGTTGGTGGCGATAGGAGGGCTACTGAGGCTAATCGAATAGCATACAGATCGATGGAAAAGGTCTTCGCTGCAGATTCCCATTCAGCAATAGCCATTGCAGGGGTAGCAGGACCTGCCGTAGAAATGGTTAAGATCTTCCAAATTCAGCTGTCTCACTATGAGAAGGTGGAAGGCATCATGTTGTCTTTGGAAGGTAAAGCAAACCAGCTTGGTCAAATGCTAGCTGCTCACTTGCCACTTGCAATGCAGGGGCTTGTTATTGTACCATTGTACGCTGGATTCGATTTGACAAAGAAGCTGGGTAGAATATTTAGTTATGACGTTACAGGGGGAAAGTACGAAGAGTTTGACTACGCTACAAACGGTTCTGGTGGAAGAGATGCCAGATCCTATATTAAATTGAACTATGTCGAAAATATGAGTACTAATGACGGTATTAAATTGGCCTTAGCCGCTTTAGCTGAAGCTGCCGACGAAGATTCAGCAACTGGTGGAATTGATCTTAAACGAAAGATCTATCCCATCGTGGCAACGGTCACTTCAGAAGGATTTAAGAGACTATTAGATTCTGAGATAGAAGAACTAATTGAAATTTAAATATATCAAAATAACTTAAACGAAAGCAATTAGAAATGTCGATGCCATTTTATGTCTCACCAGAACAGGTGATGAAAGATAGAGCAGAATATGCCCAAAAGGGGATAGCTAGGGGGAAGTCGCTAATAAGCATCATTTGTACCGATGGTGTACTGCTCGCAGCGGAAAATCCCTCCAAGTCGTTACATAAGATTGGAGAGATTCACGATCGTATTGCTTTTGCAGGAGTCGGAAAATTTAATGAGTTCGACCAACTTAGAGTTGCCGGGATCAGGCACGCTGATATTAAAGGTTATACATATTCGAGAGAAGATGTGGATGCTAGAAGTTTGGCAAACCTGTATGCTCAGTATCTAGGACAAGTATTTACCCATGAGATGAAACCGCTGGAAATAGAGGTTTTAGTAGCAAAGTTGGGGATTGAAGACGAACCTTCACAACTGTTTCAAGTATCTTATGACGGAACCGTAGTGGATCAGGAGCACTATGTGATTCTGGGCGGAGAGGCTCAGCAGTTACACGAACGAGCATCGGAGGTGTTACTCGAAAAACTACCTCTAGACGAATCTTTACCGATAGCAGTCGGAATTTTACAGGGAACCGAACGAGTCCTTACTTCAGATGACTTGGAGGTTGCGGTGTTAAAGGACAAAGGACAACGGAGAACTTTTTATAGGTATGAACTGTCGCAGACTCTAGATATTTTAGGGCGCTAAGGTTTCCTGTGTCCCAAGTGCTTAAATCTGTAAAATACTAGTACTGACGTAGCTATAATCCAGATCAAAAGCGTCAGAAAACCAGCTTTGTCAAAATTACTCGGAACATATTTTGTGCTTTGATATGCATAAAAAGTTGAGAGTATGAAAGGTCTAACTGGAAATACTCCCGCAATCTTAGAAATAATGGAATTGGGGGATATTACGAAAAAAGTTCCACTTATAAAATAAAGAGGAAGAATTATTCCGTTTATAACCGGAGGCCCAGACTCAATATTAGGTACAAAAGTAGCTACTAAAACACCGAGCAAACTAAACGCAACGGATCCGACAGCTATCGACAATATAAAAATGCCGATATTGCTCGGAAAGTTCAGATGATAAAATATCATACCGAAAAGAATGGTAATAATAGTTAATAGCAGTCCTGTGATTACGGAGCTTCCCAAGAGTCCTCCTAAATAGATCGACTGCGGCAGAGGCGTAAGTCTTAACCGTTTGAACGCTCCGTTTTTAGTTCTATTTACTAGTAACATCGCAATTGAGGTATAACAGCTGCTTATTATTCCAAAAGTAATGATTGACGGTACGAAATAGTCGATAAATTTTATACCGTGAAAGGCTCCTAGTTTCTGGTTGCCAAAAATAGCACTGAAAAGTACTAGGAACATTAAGGTAAATCCGAAAGTGAAAATAGCAGCTGGAGGATTGCGCCAAAAACTTCTCTGTTCATCCTTGATCTGGTAGCCTAAGCCCAATAAATTATTCATACTACTTAAGTTTATATAGTTGTATTTAGCAGTTGCATATGAATTTAACAATGGCAATGAGTCAGCTTTGGTAAACTCTAGAACCTAATTGCAATGTCACTGCTTTGTTAAAGTATTAAAGTTGATATTATGACAGTTTTGGATAACTCGGGTTCCGAGGGTGCATCTAATGAAAATATTTCTGAGTCAATGTCAGACGATAATAAGACAAACCAAGAAAAAACCAAGAAAAAAAAGAGTCTTTCGAAGTTCTTAACCGAATGGGTAATTATATTTGTAGTTGCGTTTATCATCGCTATGCTACTTAGAAGTTACGTAATAAGTGATTATTATATTCCGTCGGGCTCTATGATACCAACTCTTCAAATAGGAGATAAGATACTCGTGGATCGACTAGCCTACGATTTTCACTCAGTCCACGTAGGGGATATAGTCGTATTTCGTAACCCACCCGCAGACACAGGTGAACCTCCTGGGACAGATCTTGTTAAAAGGGTGATCGGTTTGCCAGGTCAAACTATTTGGTCTGCACCCAATGGCACGATTTATGTGAACGGTAAAGTATTAAAAGAACCATGGCTGACTCCGTCTGCACTTTCTGTCTCTTTTCCTAGAATCTGTTCGATTCCCTATGATGATATATTGTATTCGAATAAGCCATATCAAGGCCAGGCAAACTGTAAACCATTGCACTTAGGGAACAATGAGTATTTTATGATGGGAGATAATCGGGGAGATTCGAAAGATTCTAGGTATTTTGGTCCAGTCTCTGGTTCACTGTTTATCGGTAAGGTAGACCTAATCTGGTGGCGACACGGTGGACTTACGTTTCACTGGTTATAAATATATTAATAAATTTTGAAATCTGACTTACTTTTAACAGCAACTATACTTTTGATAATTGCCGTGGGGCTCTTAGTAGTAGTTTTGCCCTTTCAAATTGACAAATTGAAAAAAAATGTCGATAATATAGTTTTAGATACTGATCGATTAAAAGAGATGATATTTGAAGTAAAACAGAGTCGATTACAACTTAGAAAGGCTAATACTAGTTTTTTAAAGTCGTTCTATCAGTCACTAAAACGACTTTTTAAAGTAAAAATGTATTGAATATATATTTGTGGAATGTTAATAAAAGATCGATATGTTTAATTTAGACCCTGAAAAAATTGTCATGATAGCTGCTGTGGCAATAATCTTTATAGGTCCAGATAAGTTGCCAACTATGGCAAAGAAGCTTGGAGAGTTTTTAGCCAAAATTAATACCTACAGAGATCGGGTTATGGAGGAGCTAAAAACTGCTGCGCCCTCGATTCCATCTGAAGAGATAATCGGACAGTTAAATCAAATAAGATCAATGACTAAACCTAGCCGATATATCTCGAATATCGTAGCAACAGCAACTACTAGTACTGCCCAAGCTAATTCAAATCAACAATCTGATGTAATTGATGTCGATAGTAAAGTTGTAAAGTCCACTGATCCTAATGGAAATTTGAGATCCGTAACAAATAGATTCGAAGAAGGGAATCTCATTTGGTCAGTTGAAGATCCACGGCTAAATTAACGATGTTTAAGCGACCTAAAGCTGCGGAAAGCGAAAAAACTATGTCCATCATGGATCATATCGCTGAGTTGCGAAAAAGGTTCGTGAAAAGTTTTTTGATCTTCGTCATCGCAATGATCATTGCTAATGTATTTTATAATCCTATTTTGGACTTTGTTAGACATCCACTCTGCATATCTCAAATAAATCACTGCAAACTTTTGCTACTTTCGCCACTTGACGGATTGTCCGTAAGGCTTAAAATTACTAGCTATAGCGCAATACTTTTGAGTTTTCCGTTTATTTCATATCAAATATTGAGATTTATAACCCCTGGTTTGACTAAAAATGAGAAACGCTATCTTTTCCCTATATATGCTTCTGTAGTAATCTTTTTTATAATGGGGGCAGCGGTTGCATATATTACTTATTCGCATGCTTTAACCTGGCTTACTGATGTTGCAGGTAACAATCTATACGCCAACTATACTGCAGATAAATATATTAGCTTGTTATTGGCTCTGATGCTAATTTTTGGAGCGACATTTGAATTTCCAGTCGTTCTGGTAGGGCTTGAGCTTTTAAGGGTTATAAGTTACACCCAGTTGCGAAAGTTTCGCAAGTACGCATTTGTTTTAATAGTGATTGCAGGAGGGGTTCTAACTCCGAGTTCTGATCCATTTTCGATGTTTGCAATGGTAGTTCCTCTTTATATATTTTACGAATTATCTATACTAGCGGGTAGGGTATTTGTAAGACCTACCAAAGAGGGTGTTTCCAACATTAAATCTCACAAAGGACAAGGGATGGTTAACCAAAGCGGTAATGATGATGCTGAAAGTACGGATACTAACAATAAGGACTCTGGAATTAGCAGCGCTGGAACAAGTATAAATTCGTGAGGACACTAAAATACACTTACTTCATTCTCTTTAATAGTTTGCTGTCTTTAAGGGTTTATTGTCTTAAATAGTTAATTGTCTTAAATAGTTAATTGTCGTTAATAGCTTATTGATGTAAATAGTTAATTGAAGTTCATCGCTAATTGTATTCAATGGGTTCAATACCTTATTTTTCTAAATAATTGAAGATAGATATTATCGCTTATAAATATTGCAAAATTACCGTTAATTTTTATGTCAAAAGTAAGTTTTTCGAATTATAAAAATATCAAACCCGATAAATTTCAACTTGATGCTATAAGTTTTGTCAACTTAGGGTTTTCAGTTCTAGTATCATCTGCAACTGGTTCAGGAAAGACACTAATTGCTGAATATGGTATTGAAAAATACTTAAATTTGAATATGTCGGTAATCTATACAACTCCCATTAAGGCTTTATCGAACCAAAAATACGATGAGTTGAGTGAAATATATGGGGAAAACACCGTGGGCTTAATTACCGGTGACCTAAAACTTAATCCATTAGCTAATTTAACCGTGATGACCGCTGAGGTACTTAGAAATCAGCTTTATTCGAAAAGTGTGAGATCAGACCTCGGACTTGTTATATTAGATGAAGTTCACTTTATAAAAGACAGATTTAGAGGTGGAACATGGGAAGAAATAGTTATTAACCTTAATAAAAATGTTCCTATAATATGCCTTTCTGCCACGATATCAAACCAATCTGAGTTAGGTAGATGGATAGGTTCAGTTCACGGTAATACTTATATTCTTAAGCATTCCAAAAGACCTATCCCATTAAATTCAGGTATATACTATCTTTCTTCAAGGGATAACTATGCTATAAAATCAACAAACCTAGGAAATCAGGAGCCCAAACAAATTACTTCAGCATCCGTTAAAAAAAACATTAAGAAGTTAGACAGGCTCTTGTATAGCGATTCGGTATCTGGTGTATTAAAACCTAATCGTTACGAGATTATTGACTATTTGCACGAGAAAAACCGTCTTCCAGCAATCTATTTTATATTTTCGAGGAATAGATGTGATTTAGCTCTTAATGACTATATAAAATTTGGAGTACCGCTCATAGACAGAAATCAAAGAAGCAAAGTCAACCAATTTGCTCAAGAATTTTTGTCAGAAATAACTCCTAAAGATCAGCGAACTCTAAAAGTTGATTTACTTCTAAAAGGACTTTCATTGGGTGTTGCAACTCATCATGCAGGAGTAGTGGTTCCCCTAAAACAGCTCGTAGAAAAATTGTTTGCTATGGGACTTATTAAGGTGGTATTTGCTACTGAGACTTTATCGACTGGTATAAATATGCCGGCGCGATCTGTGGTGATTGATTCATACATGAAAAGAGACGATGTATCTTTGAGGAGATTGGATTCGTTCGAATTTACACAGATGGCTGGTCGAGCTGGTAGGAGAGGGTTGGATTCTATGGGTTGGGTGATACTACCCTTAGACTATAAAGTAACGCCATCGTTAATTTATGAGATTGCAAATAATTCTGATCACCGGGTTGTTTCGAATTTTAGGCCGAACTACAACGTTGTCTTGAATATTTTGAGCCGATTTCAAAAAAAAGAAGCTACCACATTTCTCAATAACACTTTAGCTGCTTTTCAGAACCAAGGTGATTTGACAAAAGAATTTAATCAAAGGATAAAAATCCTAACAGATTTCGGCTATTTGAAAGAGTATAGGGTTACTGAATCGGGGAGCGAACTTAAAAATATCTATTCAGAAAGCGATATTTTGCTCCATCAATTTTTTAATAACTTTAAATCAGATAGTCTAGATCCTGAATCCTTATGTGCTGTAATAGCTGCATGCATATTTGAAAACAGGACTTCAAATCGAAAACATCCTACAAAAGCTCGAGATAACTTCTATTTGACGCTTTCGAAGAATCCCATTATCGAAAAAGCACTAATTGAGTTGATAAATACATACAATAATATTAAAAAACATGAAATTAAATATAACTTTGTACCTACCAAGGAACCAGATCCCGGATTTGTTTACGCCATTTTAACTTGGATGAATGGCTATACCCTAGACAGGATATTAGATTCGAGTAATCTTAGTCCCGGTGAATTTATTAAAAATATTAGAACAGTAATCGATCTTATTAACCAGCTAAAAGTATCATTAAACGATGCTAACTTGAGGCGACAATTGATTGAAGTGGAGTCCAGGTTAGACAGGGATATAGTCACTTTAAGTGGTAATTTAATCAATAACACTACTTCGAATTAAATTTTACCTAAAGTTAATATTTGTCATGTCCATATACGTCGTAGAAAAATTTACTCCTGCTGAGTCCACAATCTTAAGGCGGTATTTTACTAATTTAAATTTACCGGTATTTGCATTGGTAAATCTACCAGAGGTCGTAAAAGGTGCTCTATTTGCCCGTTATTCAAGGTCCTCAAAAAGCTTGAGAAGGTTATTTTTAGACGAATTTGTGGGTAACCTTGACCTAGAGGGGGATATAACAATAGATGCCACTGTCGGATTAAAACGGGCCGAAGAACTATATGAAAAAGTGTTTCTAGAATACGGTGATGATTCGGTCGCTCAACTTGGAGGTGTACATCTTGCATGTGAACAGTCCTCCAATTTGCTCACCAAAGCTCTGGAGTGGTCCAGGCTACAGTCATATTTGGAGCAGTCTACCCGATATATTCCGTACGATACTCGTCTTTCCAACGGACTATATCGATACTACAGAGATAAGGACATTTTGGATTCAAAATATGGTGCAGCTTACGTAGGTCAAATGGATACTATATTTGACAACTATTCTTTGGCTCTAAAAAATGTCATTAGCTATCTCAATGCTAACTATGACAAACCCAAAGGTGACTCTGATTTTGTTTGGAGGCAAGCCATTAAAGCTAAGGCGTTAGATGTTACAAGAGGAATGCTTCCGGCTGGATCGCTTTCAAAT
>JAJYVQ010000072.1 GCA_021791915.1 Actinomycetes bacterium
CATTAATATTTATAGTAGATCCAGCAGACATTGTACCATTTGATGCAGTTCCATTGTTACACTGGTTACTAGCTATACCTGCTCCAACAGGTCTTGTATCACATATTCGCAATGGGGTTATTGGGGTATAAATTATGTTTGTGACATATGTATAGGGTACAGTATTAGACGTTCCGTTTGCTGTGGTCACGGTAACGTTCACTATTCCCGAGCCCTCTGGTGGTGCAATTGCTTGTATCTCAGTTGGAGATATTGCATCTATGCTTGATGCTGGCGTTGTCCCGAAAGTTAGGGACGTAACGTTGTTTAAGCCAATTCCTGCTATATCCACTACGGTACCACCTGCAACTGGTCCAGTTGAAGGTGATATTGAAGTTATTGTCGGTGCGCTTAGCTGGATAATATCACCCCCTATATTTGGAACGTTGCCTTGAGCTGCAGCCATACAATATGTTTGGGTGGTGCAGGTCACCGTATATACGCTTCCCACTGAAGTTGGAATGGTGTCTGCGGACCATGATAAACCGTTGTTTAGGGAAGACAATACTACCGAGCCGTTTGAAGAGGTTTGTCCTACAGCATAGCAAGTTGTGGTGACACAAGTTACTCCATAGAAATCAACACTTCCTGATGAGATTGTTTCCTGTGTCCAAGATTGTCCCCCATTTGAGGAGTTAAAAATAACTCCAGTAGCAGAACTTGTACTTGAATTGTAAAAGGCTCCAACCCCAATACAATTTGTTGTGGAAGAACAAGAGATAGAATTAAAATAAGATGCAGTTGATGGTGCAGAGCCGAGAGTCCAACTTGTACCACCGTTTAATGTGTATAGATCCTCCGATGTGTTAAGGCCAGTATTGTTGTTAGTTAATTCGCCGCCAGCTATACAAAATGTGCTGCTTTGGCAGGATACGCCTTCTAATCCAGAAGTGCCTGATGGTATGTTTGCTTCTGTCCAACTGGCTCCTTGATTTGTAGATATAAGAATGCTACCGGTGCTAGTTCCAGTTGCAGCACTAAAGTTGGAGCCGACGGCAATACAAAACGTTGAACTGGTGCATGTAACGGAAGCTAAAGTGTCAACTGTCGAAGGTACTGAACCCATGCTCCAATTTGCTCCTCCGTCAGTAGATACCAGTGCAACTCCAATAGAGGAACTTGATGTATTTTCGTATCCGACAGCTATACAAAATGACGTGGAAAGACAACTTACACCGAAAAGAGTACTCAGTCCCGCAGGCAGATTCGAAGCAGTCCAACTGTTTCCAGCATTGTTGGTGTAGAATGCCGATGCACTCGAGTTGTTGCTTGAACCGACCCCCACACAAAATGAAGTCGACGAGCAACTTATCGAATAAAATGCGCTGGTGCCAATTGGTAAATTAGTCATATTCCAGTTAGTGCCCAAATTTGCGGTAGAAATTATTGCACCAGTTCCTAAATTTAGATCTCCTGCAGCAATACATAGCGATTCTGAGCTACAAGTCACTGTATATAAGTCTGATAGCACAGTTGGGGTGGGTAATTCATTCCAACCTAACCCGCCATTGGTAGAAGTTATAGATGTCGTATAATTAGCGTTATCTCCGACAGCTATACAAATCGAACCTCCTGTACATGCCACTGCATTCAAATAGGCGACGTCGCTTGGAATTGGTTCTAAATTCCAAGTTGCTCCCGTATTGTTGGAAACTATTACAACTCCGTTTTGAGATCCAGTCGATATGTTTGAATAGTCTCCTACCCCAACGCAAAAAGATACACTTGTGCATGATATACCATAGAGGTCGCTTATATTCGACGGAATTGCGGGTTGATTCCAAGTTACCCCAGAGTTGGACGAAACCAAAACTATTGCTCCAGAATTAGTGTCGCCATCTACTACGCAAAATGAACTACTCGTACAAGAAATATCGTAAAGAATTTGTGCTGCAGAAGGAACTGTTTGATAAGACCAAGAAACTCCAGAATTCGTAGACGTTAAAATCACGGCTCCGGAAGCACCGCTTCCTACGCTAACACAAAAAGAAGTCGACGAGCAAGAAACCGCCGAAATGCTTGTACTGCCTGAGGGCAAAGTAGCCTGAGTCCAAGTCATTCCTCCATCTGTGGAATAAATTATCGCACCCGCATTATTGGCCCCGCCTACTGCGACGCAGAAGCTAACCGTTGGACATGAAACATCGTCTAAATAAGTAATTGCTTCTGGCGTATTTTGAACTGCCCAATTTGAGCCACCGTCAGAGGACGTATATACAATACCGAAGTTGTTTGTATCACCCACTGCCACGCAAAAACTACCGTTGACGCAGTCGGTGCCAAAAATTTGGCTTACTGTTGGAGGGGTCGTCAATACTGATCCCCAAGTAGAAGGTACCGTTGCCGCTTGTGCTTCTTTTAGCGTGAATCCTATATTGAAAAAGCTAGATATTAGTATTAGACAAGCTAACCCAACAAATATATGAAGCCTAAAGTTTAACTTATGTGTTGGGTTATCTTTGGATTGATTTGGTTTAAGAGTTATGTTCTTCAGCTTCAAGGTTGTCTCCTCGTATATTTGTAATTTAATTGGTTTAATTTAGAAAATGTTATTGATCTTAATCGATCTCGATCATAGAACTTAAGGCAAAAAGCACTTTAATGCAATTAAACATTATGTGTGAAATGTATTATGTAGTCCTTGCCTTAAATTTTCAGTTCTAATTTCTTATAGCTTTTCTTATAGTTTAAGGAGTCTCAAAGTTCAAAAAATCTCAAACTCAAGTATGCCAACTTAATCTTAAGGCAGATATTTCCGATTGTCAACCTGTTTTCTAGAAATGACGAATTGCTTTGATACCTTCAGGGAGATAATTTGTTATATTGGCTATTTTTTGGCTATTAATATGTTTAATTAAAGGGGTTGCTTAGAAGTCATGGGTAAGTTTTCTGGTTTTATTTCCGAGTTTGCGAATATCCCCGTTTGCAATGTGCCACGTAACGCCTTCTTCGTCTAAAATTACGGTGGAACGGAAACTCACTGATGTCACCGTTCCGGTTACGTCTAAAACAGAGATTACGTCTCCTATTGAAATTTGATTTTCCATTAATAAAAGAAAGCCAGAGAGATAATCTTTAACTAGATTTTGTGCTCCAAAAGCAAGTGCAGCACCAACTACAGTTGCTCCAGTTAATATCGGCGTAAGGTCTAATCCGATAACACCCAATGCAGTGATTGTCGCAATAGTCCAAATAAAAATAGCTATTATGTGACGAACAGCCAATGTGAGGGTTGCAATTCGATTGGCTAAATCCTTTTGAACTTTACTGTCGTCCGTATGTTTTGAGATTACTCTTTTAATAAAAAGCTTGGCACTCTTAGTTCCGACATAGTTAATAACAGCGGCAATCAAAACAATTAGAATTAGATATAGAGGTTTGTATACCAAATTTTGAATTTTTTGGGCCTGAGTTGAACTTACGCCGATCTCGTTTAAGAGATTAGCTAACCAGCCGTTTACAACTGTTGAATTCGCAAGTATCACCATGATTTTAGCTTAATGGCAAAAATAGATAGTAGAAATAAATCCCTTTTGTATTATTTGAGGCACGTGGATTACTTGTTACTCATGTCTACTATTGCATTGTCCCTTATCGGATTAGTGATGGTATATTCGGTTACTAAAGCCCAAGCTCCTTATATCGGAGTGAGTCAAGACCACTATTTAATAAGACAAAGCATTTTTTTGGTAATGGGGATTTTGGTATTGTTATTTTTTGTGGTGGTAGATTACCGTATGTTGGAGGTCCTCGGAGTCATTTTTTATGGATTTGCCGTCCTAATGTTGCTTGCCGTGATGACTTCAGTAGGTTCTTCTGCTCTGGGTGCACAAAGGTGGTTCCAGTTAGGTCCAATCCAACTACAGCCTTCTGAATTTGCTGTACTAGCCGTTATCTTTATAGTAGCTTTTTTTGCCAGCAAAGAAGAACTTATAAAATTAAGAACATTGGTTAAGATTCTCTTATTTGCTGGCATTCCAGTACTTCTGGTATACAAACAACCAGATCTAGGAACTGCGATAATACTTGGGGTAACGATCTTCACGATGCTGATTGTTGCCAACACCAGAGGCAGACATTTATTTTTAATGTTTGCATTACTCATTGTTGGGGTCGCAATCGTATTGAACCTTGGAATATTAAAGCAGTATCAGGTAGAGCGACTAACTGCATTTTTGCATCCAAAAAATGCTCCGCCTGCAACCGTTTACAATCTTCAGCAGTCAGAGATTGCGATTGGTTCTGGTGGTGCATTGGGTACTGGGTTTGGGAAAGGTTCTCAAACTAATTTAGCTTTTGTCCCTGAGCAGCAAACTGACTTTATTTTTACTGCAGTTGGCGAGCAGCTCGGATTTGTGGGATCCGCCACTGTGTTAGGTCTATTTTTTATTATGTGTTGGAGGTTGATAAGAGCAATTTCACTCTCTCGAGATATGTATGGGAAGCTTTTGGTCGCAGGTGGGTTGGGTTCAATCGCCTTTTCAGTATTTCAGAATACCGCAATGACTGTAGGACTGATGCCTATTACGGGAATACCACTGCCGTTCATGAGTTATGGTGGTTCTTCGGCAATGGTATTTTTTGCAATAATCGGAATAGCTTTGAATGTTGAGATGAGAAGAAAATGAACTGTAACTTCTATCACATTAACTTAAATCCCTGTCTAAGTTCCAAATCACCAGAAGGAAGAAAGTATTGACAGTTTGATGGATGACCCGCAAGCTAAATTAACATCGGATTCGGATAATAACCTGGATCAAAGTTCTGGTGATACCAATTCCGAAAAATTGGAAGAAATTTCCACTTCATATCGTAGCTATGAAGTGGAAAGTCACTCTAAAGATGCCGTATCGTCTGTGGAAAATTTTATTCAAGTAGAGCTGATCAATATAGAAACAGTTTACCCTGATGTATTTCCAAAACTGGTTTTAAGGGGAGTTGACGATCCCAATTTAGAGTTTGCATTTTCGGTAGGTTCTTTTGAAGCTGTATCGATCGCAAATGCTTGGCGTAATATCAAAGCTCCAAGACCCCTTACACATGATCTTTTAGCTGATATCATGAACGAATTTAATATAAGCGTTGAAGAGGTCAGAATATTACCGAAATCGGAGGGAAACTACGTAGGTCAGCTTGTAGTATCTTCTTTAAAAGGGACAAGATTGTTCGACTGTCGACCTTCGGATGCGATTGCTCTAGCATTGAGGCAAAAACTTATTGTTCCAATTATGTGTTCACCGAAATTATTTGAAATATAGACTTTACTTTGAGAGTTAAGAAATAAAAAAATTAAAATACCTAAATTCGAATTATTCCTAATCTAATAATTATTTCTAAGCCTTAATACAACTTCGATTTGAAATGTTCAGGCGGCTTCCTACTTTAAATAGAGCATCCATGCGATAAAACTACTTGTAGTTGGTTCAAAGGGAGGCTTTATATCTGATTTAACTTCGCAGACAAGTTAAGTCGGTTCATCTAGCAGTGTTTTTTTAGTTAAATTAGGAATTTGTTGAACAACAAGTTATTTGCTAATTTGCGTTCAAAATATCATCGAGCCTTCGCTCGTTTGCTTCAGACGAGATGCGCATTAACAGACCAAGAAGAAAGTAGTTGGAAATTAAAGATGAACCTCCATAGGATACCCACGGGAGTGTAACTCCAGTTAAAGGTAAGATCCGCTCGATTCCCGCAATAATAAAAAATGTCTGAAATCCGAGGAGTATGGTAAGTCCAGCGGCTAACAATTTAGAAAATTCAGATTTAGTAGATGCGGCAATTCTAAGCCCTGAACCGATTATCAGCATAAAAGCTACCAAAATTGCAGTTGTTCCGAATAATCCCAGTTCTTCACCAAATGCCGCAAAGATATAGTCGCTTTGTGGTATCGGCACGTACAGACCAGTCGAACCAAGTCCCCAACCTGTACCACCGATCCCTCCGTTTGCTAAAGATATTATACCCTGAATGGGTTGTAATCCACTCGGAATATTCGGGTAGTCTCCGAACGGATTTTTCCAAGGGTCCAGCCAAACTTGAATTCTGTCATTAACTTGTACCAAGACGTGGGATCCGACAAACGTTCCCAGTCCAAATAAGATCAGTCCTATCAATACGTAGCTAATTTTGCCCGTTGCAATCCAAATCATCGAAACGAACAAAACGAATAACAATAGCGAAAAACCAACGTCGTGTTCGGTTCCCATGGCAAATAGCGACAATAACAGTGCTAGAGCCAGTGGCCCGAAAGGTCGCAAGTCTGGCAATAATCTATTACCGACTCTTAATGTAGAGATGGTAAGCATCTCTCGTTTTTCCACAAAGTATGAAGCAAAGAAAACAGTCAGAGTCAACTTGGCAATTTCAACAGGCTGAAAGAGCAAAGGTCCTATATGTATCCAAAGTCTAGCTCCATTAATATCAGCTCCGATTCCAGGTACTAGAGGTAGTGCCAGCATAATTAGTGATGCCAGTAATAACACATATCTGTATCTGTCCAAATCCCTGGATCTTTTCACTATTGCCATTGTGGCAATATATATGACGATCCCTAATAGTGTCCATATCACCTGATAAGGAGCCTCTGGTCGCTTGTTGTAAACGTCCAGTCTGTAGATCATTACGTAGCCTAAACCGTTGAGCAAAAGTACGGTTGGCAACAGGATCCCATCGGCTTTTGGGACTAAAATCCAATTGGCGATATGGGCTATTAAGCTGATTCCAAGAGCAACAAAAATAAAAGCTGCGAGATTCTTGGGTAAAACAGAGTGTAAAGACAAATTAACTAGAACGTATGCAGAATCGACAATTAAGTTAGCGAGAAGTATTAGTCCTAGCTCACTTCGGCGCCTGAAAAACTCATTGGCCGGTTTAAGTTCTATCGATGGTGGGGTAGTTGTAATCATGTTAAAATTCTATTTAAAATAGGCTAGCGCAAATTTAGAGAATATATACGACTAGCCTAGAATATATGGAAACTATTTATAAGATAGACAAATCACATTTTTTAAATAGAGAAATTTCGTGGCTAAGATTTGCGGAGAGATTACTTGATTTAGCTCAAGACGGTTCTATTCCTCTAATGGAACGGATTAAATTTTTATCCATATTCGCTTCGGGGATGGATGAGTTCTATCAAGTAAGAGTTGCAGGTCTTTTCGACCAGTTGGAAGCCGATATAAGAGCCCGCTCTACTGACGGTCTTACACCTCTTGAACAGATTAACGCAATAAAAGTCATTGTCTCTCAATTGAACGATCGAGTAGACGAAATATATTTAAATTCGGTGATTCCTTCATTGTCTCAGGGAGGAATACACATTGCTGATTACGTTGATCTCAATGCTTCTGACCACGAATATTTGGATAATTTATTTAACACTATGATTAGCCCTGTTCTAACGCCACTTGCGGTGGATCCGAGTCATCCATTTCCATACATCTCTAACTTATCTTTAAATTTGGCGATAGTGGTTGGGGATCCGCTAAGTGGTGCCCAGAGATTTGCTCGAGTGAAAGTCCCTCAAGTTTTGGACAGATTTGTACTGTTACCAGATAAAAACAGGTTTGTAACCTTAGAACAGGTTATAGCAGCCCACTTGCCAGAACTTTTCTCCGACATGGCTGTATTGTCTCATTTTACTTTTAGGGTTACAAGAAACGCCGACTTAACATTGGCCGAAGAAGAAGCCGACGATTTGTTGGAAGCAGTTGAGATGGAGTTAAGGCGGAGAAGATTCGGAAGAGCCGTAAAGCTTGAGTTACAATCTGGAACAAGCGACTATATTAAAGATCTGTTGGTCAGAGAGCTGGAACTGGATTCAGATGACGTTTATTTTTCAAAAGCACCATTAGATTTGACTTCTCTAATGGATGTATATCGAATCGACCGACCTGATTTGCATGAAAAACCGTTTAAATCTGTCCCAGCAGTCGAGCTAATAGGTAAGAGCAGCACGGCTTCGGAGTTATTTAAGACAATAAAATCAAAAAATATACTGTTGCACCACCCATATGAATCTTTTACCACATCGGTTGAAGCTTTAATTTCAAAAGCAGCCTCTGATCCAAAGGTATTAGCAATCAAACAAACCTTATACAGAACCTCGGGGGATTCTCCAATTGTCAAATCTCTAATTAAAGCTGCAGAAAATGGCAAGCAGGTCGCAGTACTTATCGAATTAAAAGCGAGGTTCGATGAACAGGCCAACATCGAATGGGCTAAAGTGATGGAACGTGCTGGCGTTCACGTAGTTTACGGTTTAGTAGGGCTCAAGACTCACTCGAAATGTGTTTTGATTGTGCGACAAGAAGGAAATTCTCTCGTTAGATACTGTCATATAGGTACTGGTAACTATAATTCCAGAACTGCAAGGATGTATGAAGACATTGGCTTATTTACTGCAGATGAACAGATCGGAGCAGACTTAAGCGAGTTGTTTAACTATCTTACGGGATATTCTAAGCAGTCCAAATATCGTAAGTTAGTAGTTGCTCCTTCAAATTTAAGGAGATTTATTATAAACAAGATTCAAGAGCAGTCGCAATATGGACAAGATGGCTATATAAGCATGAAAGTAAATGGGCTAACTGACAGAGACATCATAGAAGCACTCTATCGAGCCTCGTCTACTGGAGTTAGGATAGAGCTTTTAGTGAGAGGCGTATGTTCGTTATTACCAGGTCTATCTGGCGTTTCAGACAATATTAAAGTTACATCAATAGTGGGCAGATTTCTTGAACATTCCAGGATATTAAAGTTTGGTTCGAAAAACCCCGAATATTATTTTGGATCCGCCGATCTCATGGAAAGAAATTTAGATCGCCGAGTTGAAGTATTGTTGCCAATAGAGGATGATGAAATAAAGGCGAGACTTGAAGCAGTACTGGATATTGAACTTAAAGATGATGTAAATTCTTGGGAGTTGCAACCCGACGGAACTTATAAAAGAATCAACGGATTAAAACGTATCAACTGCCAAGAGATATTAGCCGAAATGGCAAACGACAGAGTTTTTCTCGAAGGTCATATGGCTAAATCAGACAATTTCTAACATTCTGTCTAGCGCTCGTTTTGCGAATTCTGCAGTTGTAGGTTCAACGGTTACACGATTTTTAACCTCGCCTTTAACTAGCGAGTCCAATATCCAAGCTAGATGTTTGAGATCTATCCTAAACATCGTCGCACAAGGACAGATTAACGGGTCTAGCGAAATTACTGTTTTGTCTGAGTTTTCACTCGCCAATCTGTTTACTAAATGAATTTCAGTCCCGACTCCGAAAACATCCCCCGGATTGCCGTTCTTAACTGTTTTAATAATAAAATCGGTTGATCCTACTAGGTCGGCTATTTCGACAACTTCATGACTGCACTCGGGGTGCACTACAACTAGTCCTTTGGGATAATCTTTTCTAAACTGTTCAACATGTTTGATGTCAAATCGCTGATGAATTGAGCAGTGACCTTTCCAAAGTATAAATGTCGCATCTTCAATAGCTTCTTTGTCGTTCCCCCCGAGCTCCTCGTGCGGATCCCAAACTACCATGTCTTTTTTGCCAAACCCTAAATCAAATGCAGTATTTCTACCCAAATGTTGGTCCGGGAAAAATAAAATCTTGGTACTTTGTGACTTGTTTAGAGCCCAAGTAACAATAGCTTTTGCGTTCGAAGATGTACAAACGCTCCCATTGTTTTTCCCAACAAATGCTTTTAGGTTTGCCGCCGAGTTCATATACGTAATCGGAACTACATTGTCCATGTCGATAAAATTTCCCAAGGTATCCCAACAAAAAGTGACTTCGTCGATATTTGCCATGTCTGCCATTGAACATCCAGCGTTCAGGTCGGGTAGAATTACAGTCTGACTTTCCGATGTCAAAATATCTGCTGCTTCTGCCATAAAGTGAACTCCGCAAAATACTATATATTTTGCTTCTGTTTGTTGTGCAGCCAACCTGGATAATGCTAGAGAGTCTCCTCTAGCATCAGCGAATTGAATAATTTCATCTCGTTGATAGTGATGGCCCAAAATATATAAACTGTTTCCGAGAATCTCTTTAGATTTTTTTATTGAGTTGATTAACTCAGAATCTTCCGCCTCATTAAAATAAGCTGGAAGCGGTTTTTGCATCCGGAACATATTAAACCTCACTTTATTCGTTGGCCTCAATTTGTCGGCAGAGTTATCTGGAACCTCTGCGGGTATGTCGGCAATGAGACCTGATACCATTTTCATCCAGAACGGTAAATATAAGTTTAGCCAAATAATAGTTTAATGGTAGCTATTTGGACTTAAATTTGAGAACTAGATGTCAGAAGCTAGGATAGACGGAGTTCAGAAAGTCTGCGATACTTTAAATTAATGTTTGCAAAAGTTCTTAATTTTAAATTAGGTTCAAAGAAATCAAATGATGCTAATCGTCAAGCACAAATTGGCGAGCAATGAATAGTTTTTATAAGCCTGATAATTAAAAGATTTAATATGACATTGATTAGTCCAAATATTGCAATAATCGATTGAATTTTGGAAAAATAGTCGGCTAACTGGTAGGCGCAAAAAAATATCTACCAATAAAATATCTACCAAAAAAATATTTGCCAAAAGATAGTTGGGGTCTCATCGAGCTAATATTTCAGTATGAAGTTGTTAGTTCACAAAAGTGTGTTCACTGTCCTATCTAATTCGAATCGTGATTAAATATAGGTATTACAATTAATTAGTAGATGAATCGACCTGTAAATATACCGGATACACCGGGTTCTTATCAGTTTTTGGATGTGCAAAAAAGGATAATTTATGTCGGTAAAGCTAAGTCTTTAAAGACTCGGATCAATAGTTATTTTAACTCCTCATCTTTGGATCCTAAAACAGTTCAAATGCTCGCAATAGCAGACAGTGTTGAATGGATACAAGTCGAAACGGAATCAGATGCACTGTTGCTTGAAGACAGCTTAATTAAGCGTTATAGCCCCAGATTCAACGTTAGATTAAGAGACGATAAGTCATATCCGAGCGTTGGGGTAAACCTTAAGTCCGAATGGCCTAGGATATTTATTACCAGAAATCTCAATCTAAAGAATACGAGGTATTTTGGTCCTTATGTGAACGCAGGGGCTATCAGAGAAACTCTGGAATTGCTTCAGAAAATCTTTCCTACCAGAAGCTGTAGTGATACTGAGCTTGAGAACCATATAAAGTCCAAAAAACCTTGTCTTTTATATCACATTAAAAGGTGTAGCGGACCATGTATCAGAGAGGTTACAAAAGAGGATTACGACTCTTACGTTAAGAGTATAATTAAAGTCCTAGGAGGTGAGGTTCAAGATATTCGGACCGACTTGGAACAAAAAATGGCCACGTTTGCGGAAGCTTTAAACTATGAACAGGCCGCCAAGGTAAGAGATCGAATATCCGACTTAAATTCCATACAGCAAAAACAGACTATATCTTCGAGCTTAAAAGTTTCAGGTGATATTTTTGGATTGGTGTCTGGAAAGTTGCAGGCGTCGATTAAAGTTTTGACATTAAAAAATGGTTTGCTGATTGGGCATAAAGGGTTTTTTGTAGACCGGGTGGAGATGCTTTCCGATGAAGAGTTAATGGCAAAAGCAATAGTTTCTTACTATTCTCAGTTAGGTAATTGGGGAGGTGATGAATCTGAAAAGGTGATTCTAGTTAGCCATATTCCGTCAGAATCAGAGTTGATCTTAAACTGGTTGACTGAAGAACTCAAAGGTAAAATTAAAATTCAGTATCCCAAATCAGGAATCAAGAATGAGCTGGTTCAAATTGCCGTTAAAAACGCAAAAGAATCGTTAGAAAGAGAATCACTTAAAAGAGCTTACGATTTTAATTCCAGGTCAGTTATTTTGAGCTCGCTCAAAGATGTGCTCCATTTAGACAACACCCCTTATAGGATAGAGTGTTATGACTGTTCTCATCTATCTGGTACTAATTACGTTGGGTCTATGGTTGTATTTGAAGACGGACTTCCAAAAAAAGGTGACTATAGAATTTTTAAGGTAA
>JAJYVQ010000073.1 GCA_021791915.1 Actinomycetes bacterium
AAATCTCCAATCTATTTATTTTTTTTGAAAGATTTATTTTTCTGTTGTGTATGGGTGACCCGGTCAAATGAGAATATCCTTCATGAGAACCCTCAACAATAAACTGATCTTCATTTTCGTTAAAATTAACTAACTTAACCTTTGCACGCCTGCCAGCTCTAAATGCTCCCCATACCTCAGTGGAGTTAAGAGAATCGATGGTCAAAGTGTTATGAGCTGCAGTGCTTCTTTCATAGTCCCTCCTTGGACCAGATTCATAGGTGGATACACCGGTATCACACAAAATCTCACTTTTATTAAAATACATCAAAACATTTAAGGTGTCTGCGTGGCAGTGAGCAGGTAGTTCATTTGGACATGGATCGCCAACGTCAAATAATAAACAAAGGCCATTTTTGTTATTTAAAGGAAGATAACCAGAAATTTTTGAAATATTATATTTGTTATTTCCAGAATAATAACTTGACTGACTAGCTTGTACTAATTTTAAATAATCTTTGTAAATATTTTGGTAATCAATTTTGTCGTGATCTTTATTATTTGTAGCAGATTCTGAGAAGTAATCCAGTAGTTTTGTACTGACTTTATAGGCATCATTAACAAGCCAGATTCCATCGTCGGGAGTACCCATAGTTAAGAGCCATAACTTCATAGAATTGATATAACTTTCTAACCAGAGCAAATCGATGTAACTAACTGAACTTAAATTATTAAAAGACTCAACAGCGTTTTTAATATCAGTTAGGTCCATTAGTACCTGAACATGATACGATGAAGATCGTTCGTAGTGAGAACCATCCTTTAATATCTGATATGTTAGAGTATTTTTTAATTCCCTTAAGTATTTTTCAATTATTTTAAGATCGTTTAAATAACATCCAATTACAATTAGAGCTTTTAAATTTTTTACTAAATGGTTACCCTCGACGTCTTTTTCCTTAAAAAGTCGCAAAAAGCCATAAGACTGAAAAACCACCTTTGAAATTTTAAATCTAAGCTCATCTTTTAAGTGCCATCTGTTTAAAATATCTACTAAAACAACCGCTCTTAAAGATACAACATACGGAGACCATTCGGGTAACCTTAAAAGTTTTTGATATTTATACCAGGACTCGAAAAAAATCTCAAACAACTCGTTTCTTTCATCCTGTTCTAGTACCTTTTCCATAGTCCACGCCCATTCCAAATAGTGAAGGTTAAAGCGATACAATAATGGAGTATTATCTTGTTGCCAATTATCAAGACTATTTGCTTCAATATTAATAATTGGCTGTTTTTGACCTACAGCTTCTATAAACCCTGCTCTAAACGATTCTGCCGTGGTATTTAAATCAGTTTCGATAAATTGAAATTCAAGAGGAATAAAATTTTTTAATTTTATGACTTCAGAATTATCTTGTTTTTTGACTGACAAACCAATTATAATTTCTAAAAACTTTACAGGAAATAGTTCCAGAATCTTTCTTGAACCTCTTAAAATGACTCTATACACGATCATTTTAGGTTTCAGCTTTGAACCAGTAGATAAATATGCAACAAGCAGATTATAGAGTCGTTTTATTTTCATTGATAGCAACTAATAATGACCCTTGATTATTTAACCTTTAGAGACAATCTTTTCATACTCTGCTTTTATCCCTTCAAAAAACGATCTGGGTTGATAGTTCAAATCATTTTTTGCATAACTTATATCAACGTTTTTATTTTCGGCCAACCGCTTAATCTGCTCTTCTTTTAATTTTGGTTTTTTTGTTGTCTTTTCGTACAGCCTAAGCAGAAAAGCTAAATACCTTGATGGTAAGTTCACTAATATAAGCTTTTTGCCAGTTACATGGGATACATCTTCAAATAGAATCTTTAGGGTCATCGAGTCTTTTCCTCCAATGTCATATGCCTTGCCAACTGCCTTTTTAGTATCTGCTGCTGTTAATATTACATTTACTAGATCGTCTACGTGTACTGGTTGTTGGAGGGCCTGTCCTTTATCAACCAAAGGAAGCAAAACTATAGGTAACTTGTTTACTACTTTAATCAAACGTTCCATATTTCGATCACCAGTATCACCGTAAATCATGGTTGGCCTTATGATAGTCCAATCTAAATTTGAACCCATTACAGCCTGTTCGGCTTTTAATCTTATTGGTTTTGAAGAAACAGGAAGCTTTGTGTAAATGGATGAAGTCGAGGTAAATATTGCTCTTTTAATTTGAGATAACTCTAAATATTTTAAAACTTCCTCAATATGACCAAAACCCATTGAGGCTGTGTAAATAAAAAGTGTTGATTTCGGCTCTTTAACTTCATCAAAGAATTTCTCTAAGTCGCCACCGTCTAGATTTCCACTTATAGGCACTGCCTTTAGAGCTCTTATTTTATTAGCAGACTCGATCGATCTAACTAATACAAAGACGTTTTTATCTGCGCCGATCAAAGCTTTTACAATTCTTGTGCCAGTAAATCCAGTTCCACCAATTACAAACACATCTTTGTAGTCATTTAACATAACAATAATAAACTAATCTTTTAATTTGCTAGAAGTAATAATGATTTTACTTATGAATTATTCATCCACCACTTATGTTATCGTTCAATAAGTGAACAACTTGGGTAGTAATCTGATCTAGCTCACTTGCCACATCTTTAAATGCATCTCCGCCTTTGTCCAATGGATCTACCACGTCTAACTCTAGATCCGCTCCCAAAAGTTCTTCAAAACGTCTTCCTTGAACTACTAAAGACAACCAGTCATCTATAGATTCAGTTTGTCGTTTAGGTCCCACAGCTGAAGCACGATAAACAAATTCTTTAATAGTAAATGTATGATTAAGCTTATTTTTTGCCATTACGGCAATTTCTCTCACGTGTTCTTTAGCCATTCCCAAAATCAGATCAAATTCTTGTAAGTCTATTGCATCCAACAGCCTAGAACTATGCTCAGATATTTCAAGTCCATAAGTCTTCATTACTTCTATTACCTGAGACGGTGGCCTTAGTTCCTGAGTCAAAATACCTGCAGAAGATACCTCAAAATCAAGATTTGCTTTTTTAAATTTGTCTTTCAAAAAAGCTTCTGCCATCGGTGATCTGCAGATATTTCCAGTACAAACTATTAAAATTTTAAGTTTTGTCAAAGTTATTCTACTTTTCTTTAATTAATGATTTCAAGCCTTTATACAATTACCAAATCGATCACACGCCAAACAGATTAAATTTTAACACGATAACTTAGAAATAATCATAGAACCAATAAATGTATGAAAACTTAAAATTAGTCAAATAATACCAATACAGCTAGTTAAGTCTGTTGGGGTCACGATATAAACTTTCATATTTTAGTAGTCCATTACTTGGACAACCACAGCCACATTATCTTGGTATGAAATAAACTCAAATTACGACTCTGATACAATTATCATTAAATCTTTATTTTTGTTTATAAATGAAAATTCGAAACTGGCTCAAATCAAATACAATTAATCAGAATTAAATCATAAAATGGATAAGGTTTCAATCTAATATCTAAGGTCAAAATATTAACCCAAGACCTAATTAGAAATTTACTAAGAACTTAGATGAAAGTCAAATTTATTGCCGAATTAGCGTATAAATTATTATTCACGCACACTCACACAATATATCTATATCTAATTTCTGATAAAATAAAAGTTGCCAATTATGGAATATAACGAATCTGCAGAACCTGAATTAATCGACTATCTTAAGATCTTAACTAGACATAAGTTACTGATACTAGCTATTACCATTCTTGTAGTGCTTGTTGCCGTCGGTTACGGTTACTATAAAACTCCTACTTATACTGCGACCGCAGATGTTTTGTTAAGTCCTTTAGCTGGAGTTGGTGTTCAAAATCAGGCATCAAATCAGAACTTAACCCCAACATTTATCGAAACACAGGTTCAACTGTTTAACTCAGCAGAAGTTCAAAACTTAGTGGCTGCTAAGCTTGGTGAGAAACCCCCTCCAGTCTCAGTTTCCGAAGTAGGAGTTACAGCCGTAATAGAAATCAGTTCTACTGATATATCTCCAACAAGAGCGGCGAAAATCGCAAATGCTTATGCTGACTCTTACGTAACTCTCCTACAAACTCAGGTAAAACAAGCTTTTGCCCAATCAATTTCCGGCATTCAACAAGAAATTGATAAAGTTCAAAACCAGATAACTGCGCTGAACCAACAAATATCATCGGCCCCCGTTAAACAACAAGCAGCGCTGCAGGCTCAATTACAACCTCAAATTAGCTCAGACCAGCAAAGCCTGACCGTCTACGGTAACGAGTTGGTCGACGCACAGATCCAACAACAACTGACAGGGGAACCTGCACAAATAGTAAGTCCAGCAGTAGTGCCTATTTCACCAAGTTCAATGTCTCCTAAAAAGGAAGGAATAATTGCTGGAGTTATCGGACTTCTAATTGGGATTGCAATTGCATTTTTCGTCGACCGACTTGACGACACAGTCAAAACTAAAGAAGAAATTGAGAGGATATCTAGACCTATACCAGTAATCGGATTAATTCCGTTCGTTGAAGATTGGAACGACCACAAAACGCATATTGCCATGACTTTAGGACAGACCAGTTCTCCTATTGCTGAAGCTTACAGAAGTCTTAGAACTTCAATCCAATTTATAAGTCTTGACAAATCCGTCCATGTATTACAAATCACAAGCTCGAAGAAAGATGAAGGTAAAACAACTACCGTCGCTAACTTAGCCGTAGCTTTAGCTGAAGCTGGACAGAGGGTAATAATCGTAAGTTGTGATCTTAGGCTTCCCAAAATCCACGACTACTTCAATTTGTCCAACAAAAAAGGACTAACATCGGTTGTACTAGGTGAGGCTACTCTTCTTGAATCCCTCCAAAAGGTTATAACCTCTAGAGGCGATCTCAAATTGTTGGCTTCTGGACCTAAACCTCCAAACCCATCTGAAATTTTAGCTGGCTCCAAAGTAACTGAGATTATAAATGATCTTAAGTTAATGGCCGATGTAATTTTAATCGATACGCCTCCAGTTCTTCCAGTAACTGATGCAGCAGTGCTATCGAGGATTGTAGACTCTACTTTAATAATAGGTATGGCAACTAAAGTTACCAAAAAACAGTTCACAAGGACATTGGAAATTTTAAGGCAAGTTAACGCTCCTCTTATCGGAATATTACTGAACGGTGCAATCCCAGAATCGGGATACGGTGGTTCTTATAGCTATACCTACGGATATGGATACTACGATTCCAGCGTAAATGGTAGTATAAACGGCGCTGAAATAACAGGTCGAAAACAAAAAAGAAAATTTAAAGTCAAAAAATAGGTTTATAAACCGACTTAAGGTAGCTATTTTTTAAAACGGACCTAAAAAGTTTAAATTTTCTAAGCATAATTACTATTTTGGAATCTTTATGAATTATAAAAGTTTTACTAACAAGTAGCTTTTTTAATATTTACACTTTTTAAAGCTGGTTGATTGAACCTGCAAACGGAATTAGAATTTCTAAATCTGCGACTTTAACTAATTTCTGCAAAAGTTGAGCGCTTGCTAACGCATCTTGTTTTGCCGAATGAATGTTATCAAAACCGATGTTTAGAGACTCCATGCATGTAGCCAGTTTGTGATTCCTGCTATTGGGTAAAAATTTTTGAGCCGCCCCTAAAGTACAAATACTCGGATACTTATCTACAATATCCGCATCAACTTGAATTAATTCGCTAACTAAAAAACTTTCATCAAAACGAAGGTTATGACCCACTATAAGTCCACCCTTAAAAAACTCCAGCAAATCTTCATAAATTTCATCAAACACTGGAGCATCTTTTACGTCTTCGTCGGAAATACCGTGGATAAATGTAGCCGCCACAGGTCGTTTAGGATTTATTAAGGTCGTATATTCATCCAAAAGTTTCCCAGTTCTAAAATCTATTCTAACTGCTCCTACTGAAACAACTCTGTCACCTGCTCTTGGCGAAAGTCCAGTAGTTTCCAAATCAAAACCGATTAAATCCAAGTTTGATTCAGAAAATTTGCATAAATTCTGTGACTGGGAACTGTCAACATAATTTAATTTAAAACATTTTCCATACTCAAACAACCTAAAGTAATTTGAACCATCGTCCATAGATCAAGTATAACTAATATGTGATACAAACGTGATGTTTTAGATTTAAAGAATAAACCTTAACCTTCTACCTTATTTAATCAAATTTAGATTTATGTGATTTTTTTAGATTCTGTTTTATAAATTGTTTACAATACCGTAAATTGGCAACCAAATCCTCATATGCCTAGTAAAAAGAATGGTTCACGCACACTGTAGCAATAGCTAGTACAGGAATTTTTTTATATCCACTCAAATATATAGGAAGATAGTGTATAGGAAGATAATTGATAGGAAGATAATGTATAGGAAGCTCGAGATATTTTCTGATTTATTTGAAACAAACTTATTTTAAATAAACTAGACAAACAATAGTTTCAAAGATATCTGTACTGTAATTAACTACAAGTACTTTAGTAACTAACTCTGGTGTTTTAGTTCTTCTTCGCTAAACTTATCAGCTATCTCCATTCTTTTGTGATATTCGTGACCGGCCGATTTAAAAAGAGATTTTCTTTCTTCAATCTGACTACTATGAGCTTTGCCTAAAAATCCAAACTTTTTTAGAACATATTCAATGTCTTTTTTAATAGGAGCTCTGCCAAACAGTGCTGCTCGCTTCATAGCAACGTATACAACTCCAGCTGCAACATCGTGAATGTCTTCGCCTTTTTCCAATTTAATATCAGGTTTCAAACTCTCAAAAAGTAACAAAGCATAACCAGAGTCGGGACCAGGATTGCCGTAATACTTTTTTGTTACCATCTCAGGCTTGCCATTAAAATCAGCTGGTCTGCTTGGAGTCCATCTTTTTGGAGGTTCCAGCTTCTGAATTTCACTTACGTTTTCTCCACTTCTTATAGGTACAAAATTAGGCTGTGCCATGAATCCTCCAAACTATAGATGTTGTTACTATTTTAATTTATTCAAGTTCTTCTTAAGGCTTTGTTGTAAAAGACCATATATAACTGCATCCATAAGTGCCTGCCAAGAAGCCTCAATTATGTTTTGGGACACTCCAATTGTAGACCATGTTTTGTTTCCATCGCTGGTATCGATCAAAACTCGAGTGATGGCCTTAGTTCCTGAGCTAGAATCTATTACCCTAACTCGAAAATCTGTTAAGAACAGTGACTTAAGGCTCTTAAAGGACGGTTCAATAGCTTGTCTTAAAGCAGCATCAAGTGCATTTACAGGACCGTTTCCTTCGGCAGTAGCAATTATCCTTTTGTCTTTTATGTGAACCTTTACTGTAGCTTCGGTGGTGAGATCGCCTTCTCTGGCTTTTCCAGCAGACGATTTCCAATCTGCTACGACCCTAAAGGACTCTACTTTAAAAAAGTCCAGATTTTCTCCTGAAATAGCCCGCATTAAAAGTTCAAACGAGCCGTCAGCAGCCTCATAGTGATATCCGGAATTTTCTCGCTTTTTTAATTCGTTAGCTACCTTAGCTAAAGCCTCAGATGACATCTCGATCCCAAACTCGTCTGCTTTAGCTTTGAAGGTTGCGCGACCAGATACTTCAGAAACTAAGAATCTAGTACCGTTTCCGACCTTAGCTGGTGGTATATGCTCATAAGCGTCGGACCTTTTGACAATTGCCGACGTATGAAGTCCAGCTTTGTGTGCAAATGCTGCCGTACCGACGTACGGTTGTTGCGGAGACAAAGTAACATTCATGAGTTCTGCAATGTGATGAGACACTGGTGTCAGCAACTGAATTTTTTCTTTTGGAATCGTAGTATATCCTAATTTAAGAGTTAAATTAGGTATTACAGATGTCAGATCTGCGTTACCAGTACGCTCACCGTATCCATTTACACAGCCCTGAACATGTCTTGCTCCAGCAATCACTGCATAAACTGTATTTGCCACGGCGCATCCAGAATCGTTGTGACAGTGTATACCAATTTTGTCAAATCTAGAAGAAACTTCTTTTACTATAGATTCCAGCTCAGATGGTAACGTACCGCCATTTGTATCACAGAGCACTAAAGTGTCAGCACCATAAGAAGCAGCAGTATCCAAAACTTTAATCGCAAAATCTCTGTTGGCTTTATATCCGTCAAAGAAATGCTCGGCATCTAACAGTACCTTTCTTCCATTTTTAACAAAGTACTCTACGGAATCTTTTACCATAAGTAGAGCTTCCTCTAAAGTTGTTTGAAGTGCATCAGTAACATGCATATCCCATGATTTTGCAACCAAACAGACAACTGAAGTATCTGAATTTAACAGGTCTGAAGTTACTTTATCTTCTGTAACTTTGCTGTGAGGTCTTCTTGTGGAACCAAATGCAACCAGTTTAGAATTTTTAAACTTAAGTTCTTGTTTGGCTCGCTCAAAAAACTCCTCATCTTTGGGGTTAGCCCCAGGCCAGCCACCTTCTACGTAGGTAACTCCCAACTTATCAAGCTGTTCGGCGACCTTTAGTTTGTCATTAACGCTCAAAGACAGACCCTCTTGTTGAGACCCATCTCGAAGGGTTGTGTCTAAAACTTCTACTTCCGTTCCTTTTTTCACTTAGATAAAACCGCCACTTGCTACTTTATAAAATATCCTGCTAGAACTAACTTTCTACAACTACTTTGTTAGAATTAACTGGCTCAAACTAACATACTGCAACTAACAAAACTATTTGCCATCTGCAAAATCTAACCAGTCTTCATATTTTTCTAACTCACCGTGTACGGTAGAAAAAAAAGCTTTTTGAATCTGTTTGGTAATGTCCCCAGGTTTACCAGATCCTACCATTCTGTCATCTACACTTTTGATCGGCACCACTTCAGCTGCTGTTCCCGTCATAAAAGCTTCATCGGCACAATATAAGTCGGTACGTACCAAAGCAGACTCTTTAACCTGATGTCCCAAATCTTGTGCCAACTTAAAAACTGTATTTTGAGTAATACCTTCTAATGCACCACCTAAGGATGTAGGAGGTGAAATCAACACATTATTTTTAACAATAAATATGTTTTCTCCAGTACATTCGCTAACGAACCCTTGTGGGTTTAGAAGAACACACTCGTCGTAACCCGCATGAATTGCTTCTACTTTTGCTAGTGCCGAATTGGCATACATTCCAGTGGCTTTTGCTGCTCCAGGCATTGCATTGGGATCATGTCTCCTCCAAGAAGATACTTTTACCTTAACTCCGTTTGCAACACCTTCATCTCCCAAATAAGTGCCCCATGGCCATGCTGCAATTGATACGTTGACCTTACACGGCAACGGATTTAATCCCATTTCTCCGTACCCTAGATATACCAAAGGTCGAATATAAGCGGACTCAAGTTTGTTAGTTCGAACAACTTCTTTGGTGGCCTCTATCAAATCTTCCAACTTAAATGGAATTTCAATCCCATATATATGAGCAGAATCGAACAACCTCTGGATGTGATCTTTTAACCTAAATATAGCTGCGCCCTTGGGGGTATTGTACGCCCTTACTCCTTCAAAAACGCCTACTCCGTAGTGTAATGAATGGGTCAATACATGTATTTTTGCATCCTCCCATTTAACTAACGATCCGTCCATCCATATAAATTCAGTAGGAGTTATCGGCATTTTAACTAATCCTTTCAATAACTAAATTGGTAATCTCTTCTGTGTTAAAGGTCTTGTCACTTGAACTAGATACTATTTGAGATACTTTAAGTACGCTGTCCAATACTTTAGAAGCTTTTTCAGATTCACCTAAGTGATCTAGCATTAGAGCCACAGACCGAATTGCAGCCAAAGGATTTGCTTTATTTTGACCTACTATGTCATGAGCTGCACCGTGAACTGGTTCAAACAGTGAAGGGCCAGTCTTAGCTGCATTCAAATTGGCTGAAGCTGCAAGTCCTATTCCACCACAGACTGCTCCAGCAAGATCGGTAATTATGTCTCCGAAAAGGTTGTCTGTTACGATTACATCATAGTTTTGTGGCTGAGTTACCAAATATATACAAGCAGCATCTACGTGATTGTAGTCAGTTTGAACTTGCGGATAAGACTGTTTAACCTCGTTAAAAGTGCGTTGCCATAGATCGCCGGCAAACGTCAAAACGTTTGTTTTGTGAACTAAAGTCAATCGGTTTGAACGCTTGGTGGCTAAATCAAAAGCAAATCTAATACAGCGCTCTACTCCGAACCTAGTATTAACTGAACCTTGAGTAGCAACTTCGTGTTCAGTTCCCTTCCTTAAGAATCCTCCTTCTCCAGCGTACGTACCTTCGGTGTTTTCTCTAATAACAACGAAATCACTACCTGATGCTATTGAATTTGCTGGTGCCGTGAAAGGTCGCATGTTTATATAAAGATCTAACTCAAACCTCAGTTTAAGCAAAAGTCCTCGCTCTAAAATTCCAGGGGGGACTTCAGTTGAGCCAATTGCTGGTCCAACAGCACCTAAAATTATTGCATCAAATGATTTCAGTTCTTGTAGATCAGTGTCATCTAAGACAACTCCATCTTTGACATATCTTTTAGCTCCCAAATCGAAATCTTTGGTCGAAAAATCAAGACCACATGCCTCAAGTACTCGAAGAGCCTCAGCCGACACTTCTGGTCCGATTCCATCACCACCTATTACTGCTATCTTATAAGTCACTTAACTTTCCTTTAAAACTTAACTTTAATCGCAAATTTAAACTTTACTGTTCCAATTTTCCTGATTGATCTTGTTCCTCTTTTAAAATGTTCCTGTTTCAAAATGTCCCTGTTTCAAAATGTCCCTGTTCTATAAATATTTAGTCTTTAGTACTAAAACTAACTTTTATAAAAACCTCAATTCAGCTCCACAATATACTTGAGTTTAATAAACACCTGAGTTTACTAAACACTTGAATCTATCAATAATTTCAAAAATTTAGCGGTATTACATAAAAAACCGCCCACTTTGTGGACGGTAAAAGGTACCCGACTTATCGAGCACCTTTAAATAATTACTATTACTTCGAATTGACTGCTAAACTTACTCATTAATAATATTTTCATTCAACTTTCGATTTTAATCGATACCGTTATTTTAACACATCTAAATATCAATAAGATTGCAAATTTAAACTACAATAGGATTGTCAGATGGACCAGGAAAAAACAAAATTAACTAAAGAAACTTTTGATCGTCTAAGAGAAGAGCTAAATCAACTTAAAACAGCTGGACGTGTTGAAATCGCACGCGCAATAGAATCTGCACGTGCATTGGGAGACCTGTCTGAAAACGGGGACTACCATGCCGCTAAAGACTCACAAGGTAAAATGGAAGCCAGAATCCGTCAACTCGAAAACTTGTTACTTAACTGCGAGTTAGTAAACAGTTCAGAAGCCCACTCAAATACTGTATGTGCTGGAATCATTGTCTCACTTTTGTATGACGGTGACAGCGAACCCGAGAAATACTTAGTGGGATCAATAGAAGAAAAGCCAGATGGGGTTTCCGTTTTATCACCTAATTCTCCGCTTGGACAAGCTCTGATGGGACGTTGCGTGGGTGACACAGTAGAATACGAAGCTCCAAACGGAAAACTTACCGTAAAGATAGTGGAAATCTGTTAATTTCGTAACTACTTTTAAATAAAACCTTTACGAAATAAAGCATTTAGTTTTTCTAGATAAGTTATCGCAATTAAATCACAGTTAGTAAGTCACAGTTAGTAAGTCACAGTTAGTAAGTCACAAGGTAAATCGTAGAATTTTACCAAGTTATTGGTTAATTCAAATCATAACGATAATAGATTTTTGGATTAATAGCATTTACACATTTAATAAGATTAATCAGACAGAAAATCTTTCTAAAACTACTCCACTTAAGTTACAAAGTTTTGGAGTTGAAGCCATATCAAGTTACTTACTAGAGTTACTAATG
>JAJYVQ010000074.1 GCA_021791915.1 Actinomycetes bacterium
GTTGTCCTCCAAGTTAGGACAAGCAGGATACCCAAAAGAATATCTTCCTCCTCGATATTTCTGCCTAAATAGCCCTATGAGATCGGGGCCATCTTGGTCTGCAAATCCCCACTCTTCTCTAATTCGGCGATGCCAATATTCTGCTAACGCTTCGGCCATTTCGACACCGAGACCGTGAAGTCTAACATAGTCGTTGTATCTATTGTCCTTAAATAATTTCAGAGTTTCTACCGATACCCTAGAACCCATTGTCACTAAAAAGAATGAAGCATAGTCATTTTCTGCAGAGCTTTGATTGCGGTAAAAATCTGCAATACAAAGATAAGGTTCTTCTTTTTGTCGCGGGAACTCAAAGGTTGTGAGAATGTCACTGTTGGACTCATCCGTGTATACTATAAGAGAATTTTCTTTAGAACGTACTGAAAAATAACCCCAAGCAACCTGCGGAACCAAAATCTGATTTGCAATCGCATAATCTAGTTCTTCCCTCAAAACTGCCCTTACTCGGGTTTTAAAGTCGGCATCAGTTTCTCCTTTATTGGGCCTAAATCCCCACTGATTGCGAAACAAAGAAGTCTCGTTTAAATAATTACTTATATCCTTAACGGAGATACCTTTTGCAATTCTAGAACCAATGAACGGCGGCTGGTAGACAATATTGTCTGTTTCGACTATGGGGGAATGTTTAGGGAGTGTACTTGGGTCGATCTTTGCTAATATTTCTGATTTTCTCGGACCTGTTGTTCTCTGGCGAACTTCTCTTCCAAATGAATCATCCTTAACTTTGGATGATTTGATTTCCATTAGCTTACCCATCGTGGAAAGCCCTTCAAAAGCATCCTTACCATAGAAAAGCCTTCCTTTGTATATTTTGCGAAGGTCTGATTCAACGTAAGTTCTAGTAAGCGCAGCTCCGCCTAGAATTACCGGTATATCATGAAGTTGTCGGCTATTTAGTTCCTCCAAGTTGTCTTTCATGATAAGTGTTGACTTTACAAGCAGACCTGACATTCCGATTACATCTGCATTGTGTTTCTGCTGGGCTTCGATAAGTTCGGATATGGATACTTTAATTCCGAGATTGTGGACGGTGTATCCGTTGTTAGTTAAAATAATATCAACTAGATTTTTTCCTATGTCGTGCACGTCACCAGCTACAGTAGCCAACACCATTGATCCTTTGGTTTGAGCGTCAGCTTTTTCCATAAACGGTTCTAGGTAACTTACTGAAAACTTCATTGTTTCTGCAGAGTTAAGCACAAACGGTAGTTGCATCTGTCCTGAACCAAATAGATCTCCGACTACCTTCATTCCTTCTAGTAGAAAATTATTAATGATATCTAAAGGTTTGTACCCGACATTCATTGCCTCGTTAATGTCAGCTTCAATTCCCACTTTGTTTCCGTCTATTATACGCTTACTAAGGCGTTCTTCAACACGGAGATCGCTCAAGTTAACCGTTTCTGTGGTTACTTCTGTAAGATCTTCAAAATATTCAAGCAACTGGGAAAGTGGATCATATTGCCCCAAAGGATCACTTGGTTCTCTTCTTCGGTCGTAGATTAAATCCGAACATATCTGTTTAATCGAATCATCTATCGTGTGGGTAGGAACTATTTTGGCCGCATGAACAATTGCAGCGTCTAACCCCGCTTGTGCGCATTCATATAAGAAAATCGTATTTAGGTACTTTCTAGCTATAGGTTTTAATCCGAAAGATACATTTGACAAGCCCAATACGGTTTGTACATCTTTTAGCTCGGACTTTATCTTTTTAATTCCCTCAATTGTTTCAATACCATCTCTCCTGGATTCTTCCATTCCCGTAGAAAGCGGAAGTGCTAAGGCATCGAACATCAGGTCGTGGGGTTCTATACCATATTGGTTAACAGCGATTTCATATATCTGTTTGGCTGCTTTTAATTTCCATTCGGCTGTCCGAGCTTGCCCGTCCATATCTATACAAGTGCAGATTACACCTGCTCCGTACTTAGAAGCAAGGGATAAGAAACTATCCAATCTTCCACCTTTTTTACTTCCTTCTTCAAGATTGACTGAATTTAAGATAGCTTTCCCGCCGATCCATTTCAATGCTGTTTCAACTACTTTAGGTTCGGTGGAATCGATCACTATTGGTACAGTAGATTGAGTTACTAACCCTGAAATGATGTTCTCCATATCGTAGGTCCCGTCCCTACCGGTATAATCCACACAGACATCAATCAAATGAGCACCTTCCGTAACTTGTTGTTTAGCCATCGCAGAGATAGTATCGTAGTCTTCGTTTATCATAGCTTCCCTAAACTGTTTTGAACCGTTGGCGTTAGTGCGCTCTCCTATGAAAAGTACCGAAGATTCTTGTTTGTAAGGGACAAATGAATAAAGAGATGCTGCCCCAGGTTCATAAATTGGCTTTCGTTTTACTTTCTTAGTTTTGTTAAGCATCTCTGTTACGGCTTTGAGATGTTCTGCTGTTGTACCACAGCACCCGCCTACAATCTCAATACCGTAGTTTTCTACAAACTCCTTGTGGTATTTTGCCAACTCGTCTGGAGTCAAGTCGTAGTGCATCTTAGAATCTTTTACTTTTGGCAGACCAGCATTGGGGAGAATTGAAATTGGTTTACGAGAATGTGAACTTAAATACCTTATAGATTCAATCATTTCTAGCGGGCCAGTAGCGCAGTTCATCCCAACAACGTTTGGCTTTATGGCTTCTAGTGAGCAAAGTGCTGCACCAATTTCGGTGCCAGGTAGCATCCGCCCAGTCAATTCTATAGTTACCTGAACTTGAATTGGTATAACTTTATTCTGAGACTCCATCGCCTGTTTGCATGCGATTATGGCAGCTTTTGCTTGTAGCAGGTCGAATACCGTTTCAATAAGAAACAAGTCTACGCCACCATTTAAGAGGGCTGCTGCCTGTTCGAGATAGCTTTGATAAAGCTCGTCAAAGGAAATTTGACCTAAGGTTGGAAATTTAGTTCCCGGACCCATTGAACCAGCCACAAATTTAGGATGAGATGGAGTGGAGTATTCTTTGGCCAACGACTTAGCTAGTTTCGCTGCGGCTATGTTAATTTCTTCAGTTTTATCATCTAAGTTATATTCTTTTAAAACGACACTGAAGGCGCCAAAAGTGTTGGTTTCGATAACGTCGACTCCGACTTCATAAAATGATCTGTGAACTGCTTCTACTGCAGAAGGCTTAGTTAAAATTAGGTTTTCGTTGCAACCTTCGAAGTCTACTCCGCCAAAGTCTTCGGCGGACAATGACTGCAATTGAAGATTAGTCCCCATCGCTCCGTCGAAAACAACAACTTGTTTTTCAATTAGATCAAGATAGTTTGATGCCATGGTTTTTCTCCAGAAACGTATAAATTCGAAATAAAATAGGTTCTATTAAGTACAAAACCGTAACAGTTATTCAATAGCTTTGTAATTAGTTTACATTATTTTTTTCGGTATCCAACAATGTGATTTTGGTATTTTTATTATAAACTTAATTGAACGACCACTGAAACAATCAAATAGTTTTTTGGTATTAAAATTTATAAAAAGGTAGTTAGGATTTTAATCGTTTAATTGTTGGTTGAAATGCTAATTTAAGAAAGATTATTAAATACTTAATTAGTTCTGTATTTATAGAAACGCAGTATTTTGTTAATTAGAAGTTGTCGTAATAAAAACTTCGGAAAATGACCACTGTTAAATTCCCACTGTTAAATTCCCACAGTTAAATTCCTATATCAAACTGACTTTACCTAAAATTTAAGAATTATAACAACAAATCATTTCATGTACATTAAAATTATCCTTTATTTACAAATCGTTGCGATTTAATTCACAATATTGTCATGTCTAAAGGTACAATCTCTCCTGACCCATCCTTGCACTCAAACGATTCTGCAGAAAAGTTAACTTCTGATGCTCTGGGCGGTCATTTATTACCGTTGGACGGTTTGAGGGGAGTATTCGTAGCAGCAGTCGTAATGTTTCACGCAGGTTTAAAAGGTGCTGGCGGTTTTTATTTGGGAGTTGATGGATTTTTTGTTTTGTCGGGATTTTTGATCACTTCTTTGTTAATAAGGGACTTTAAAGTATTTGGTGGGATTCAGTTTAAGAATTTTTGGTTACGACGTGCAAAACGACTGCTTCCCGCCTTATTCTTTTTAGTGTTGGTAGTTGCAATAGGAGAGGCATTATTCGGTGATGCTGCCTTGATGCCTACTATCCGAGGCGATTGTCTGGCAGCTTTGTTCTATGTTTCAAATTGGTATTACATTGCAACCCATGTAGGATACTTCGGTACTACCGTTCTAAAATCCCCCTTGCAGCATACATGGACACTTGCCATTGAAGAGCAGTTCTATATAGCATGGCCGATTACAATTGCTTTATTGTACAGAATATTTAAGAAAAATTTTAAGTGGTTGCTTCTAGTGGCATTTGTCTTGTCGATGGTCTCTGCGGTGAGTATGTTCTTAGTTTATAATGATGGCAGTAATTTAAACGGTGCATACTATGGCACTGAAACTAGGGCTCAAGCACTTTTGCTAGGTGCCAGTTTGGCATTTTTGTTTTCACTTCTTTCCGAATTTCCCCGTTTTATCAAAAGTACTGTAGGTCTAATTGGACCATATGCTTGGATTCCGGCTTTGGTAATAGCTCTCATAGCATCTGGTCCAGTGAGTTGGATGTTCTATGGAGGATTTTACATATTTGATATATCTATTACATTCGTAATTGCCTACGTGGTCTTTTTCCCCCACCGAGTTTTTTCGAACTTATTTACGGTGTCACCATTAGTATTTTTGGGAAAGATTTCATACGGGTTATACCTATGGCAGTACCCGATTGTACTTATAGTTAATCAAGCTAGAACTGGTTTTAGCGGTATATTTTTATTTTTAATTCAGACAATATTGGCTCTATTGCTTTCGATTTGCTCATACTATTTCTTAGAAAAACCTGTTAGGTATAGCAGTTACTTTAAAAAGGCTAAAGCATGGAGCGTTGCCGCACCAGTTATTGTTTCAGTAGTAATTATATCGGTCGTAGTGGGAACGCTGACCCCAGCAACTAAAAGCTTTGCTGCTGTGAGTATTTCTCAAAAACAACTGACTGCATCACTAAAAGCAGATCCAATTAGGGTTTTATTGGTTGGGGACTCGGTTGCAGTGACTATGGGGTTTGGATTAGCCGCTGTTGAAAATGAATATGGCGTAAAACTCTATGATCAGGGGTTGGTGGGCTGTGGAACTTTAATACACGGTTTAATTAGAGAGGACGCAAATCTTCCAGCAGCGCCTCAGACGGGAATTGGGGTCAATTGTAGTCAGTGGCCTGAAATATATTCTGGTTATGTTCAAAAATACAAGCCCGATGTCGTCATCCTAACTGCTGGAAGGTGGGAGGTATTGGACCGCAATTGGGGAAATGGTTGGGAACATGTTGGAGATCCGTACTTCGATCAGCGTCTTGTAGCTTCATTGGAAAAAGCTGTGAAAGTTTTAGGGACAGAAGGTATCCCTGTAATATTTACTACTTCGCCATACTTTGATTCGATTAACCCGAATACAGGAATCGTCGAAGACTCTTCGCAACCGTCTAGAGTTCAGGCTTACAATTCGATTGTGAATAAGGTAGCTGCCATGTATAAGGGCCATGTTTTCGTCTATAATTTAAATAAAGTAATTGATCCAAATAATCAATATTCTGAATATATTGATGGAGTTGAGATCAGATGGACGGACGGAATTCATATTACTGAGCCTCAAGGCGGAGAATATATAGCACAAACGCTATTGCCGTATGCTGTAAAAATTGGACTAAGTTATCGTCAAAAGACTGTAGTTAGCAAGTAGATAATCTTACGTTCTAAATGACCGAGACTGGAATAGAAAAAAAATCTAATAAAACTAGATTGAGTTTGCCCAAAATGCCTGCGTTAGATGGGGTGAGAGGTGTAATGGTTATAGCAGTTACCTTCTATCACGGTGGTTTTCCGGGTGCGGGCGGATTTTTTTTATCTCTTGACGGATTTTTTGTATTATCTGGTTTCTTAATAACTTCTTTGTTGTTGATCGATGTAAGAAAAGATGGAAATGTAAACTTCGGTAAATTTTGGTCTAGACGAGCACGAAGACTATTGCCAGCTTTAATAGTATTGGTTGTAACTATTTTGATAATTAATATTGTCAGCGGAATACCTTCGAGTCATTCGCAAGCTGCTCAAGAAGGCTTGGCGGCAATGTTCTATTATTCGAATTGGTATTACATAATTGTTCACAACGGTTACTTTGGTTCTCAGTTGTCCGTATCGCCGTTGCAACATACTTGGTCGTTGGCTATTGAAGAGCAGTTTTACCTAGTTTGGCCGTTAATATTGTCAATTATATTGTGGATCCGACGTTCGCTTTGGCCACTGTTAGTTGCAACCGTATTAGGAGCACTTTGGTCTGCTATTGAAATGTATAGAATCTTTGATCACGGTGCCAATATTAATCATGCCTATTATGGGACTGATGCAAGAGCCCAAGCACTACTAGTGGGATGCTCCTTGGCGATAATTGTAGCAAAGTGGAATATTGGTAAAACCAATATCTCGAAGTGGGTTGTGGCAACGTTGGCTACTCTTGGGACCGCTACGCTTGCTGTGTTATGGTTAACAGCCTCAGGCCCCGCTCCTTGGGCTTTTGGAGGAGGTTTTTTTGCTACTGATGTCTCTGTGGCATGTATAATTCTGGCAACCGTCATTATGCCGAAAGGCATATTTGCAAAGATTTTGTCTTGGCGTGTATTTAGGGGAGCAGGAATCATATCTTATGGATGGTATCTATGGCAATTTCCAGTGGATCAATGGTTGACTGTTTCAAATGTGGGAGTTGGAGGATATCTGTTATTTTTAGTTAGAACTGCTGTTGGATTGGCTTTAGCAATAGCGTCTTACTATATAGTAGAACAACCGATTCGTACTGGAAGGCTCCTTAGATCTTGGCGTTCATTTGTAGTTACGCCAATTGCAGTTATTGGGGTACTGAGTTTTGCGCTTACTGTAAATGCGTTAACTCCATCGACTTCAATTCTTAGCTATCTTCCTTCAAATTTACCAGCCGTCCCTACTAGTTATCAGCTTGATCCGCTGAAAGTAATGATTGTAGGTGATTCGGACGCACTAACATTAGGACTTGGATTAGGGAGTGTATCTAACTACTACGGAGATGATATTTATGTGGATGGTCTTTTGGGATGCGGTGTACTTTCTGGTGGTCTAATTGACGATAAAGGAAATATTGGACCTCAAGGAGGTCCTCAATCCTGTAGTTACTGGGAGTCAGATTATAGATATGATGTGAACTCTCAAAATCCAGATGTAGCGGTGTTGCTTGTGGGGAGATGGGAATGTCTAGATCATAATTGGGGGAACGGTTGGGAGCATATAGGAGAACCAGCATTTGATAGCAGATTAAGGTCGTCTCTTGCGACGGCCATTAATATTTTGCACTCCAACGGAGAGCCAGTTATCTTAATGACATCACCTTACTTTTCTCAGGGGAACCAGCCAAATGGGGCTCCTTGGCCACAAGGTTTACCATCTCGGGTAAATGAGTTTAATAAGATTTTGCGACAAGTGGCTTCGCAGTATCCAAAGTTCGTGACCGTATTTAACTTGAATAAGCTTGCAGATCCAGGTGGGCAATTTGCTTATACTATTAACGGAGTTCAGATCCGTAATTCCGACGGAGTTCACTTTGTCCCACAGGGAGCTGTTTATCTATCTAAACCGATTTTTGCAGCAATTAATAAAGTTGGATTTAAATTGCATCGTAAGGTACAACCAATACAAAATATCATACCGCCAATAGTTGTAGAAAAAAACTGAAACTATTTGGAGATTGTCACAGAATAATTGGAAATGGAACCCGAGACGTGAGGTCCGCAAATAACACTAGTAACTAATGGCAACTATTGGTATTGCATTTAAATTTATGGTTTATCCAGTTTAACTTTCTGAATTTACCGCAGTGCATTCATCGATTAGTGCATGGATTAGATACTTTTCTGGAACTCGAGAGGATTCAGAAACAGTAGTAGCCAAAGCTTGCCAAGTAGGATCGTCACCAGCAGCTGCAGCTGCCAATGGTTCAGCTGCCCGCAATTCGACATATGCTTTGTTTAAATATTGGTGTTGAATTTGTGGATTCTTACTTTTAGATCCTTTATTGTAGTTAGATATACTTTGGTTTACATAAGTACAGGCTTGTTTCGCCAACGATCTACCTTCACTGGAGCTACACGAGCTAAGCAATAATGCAACCAATCCCAAAACTGCCAAAAATAACATTGAAGCTCTGAGGTTAGATTTTAAAGTTTTAATAATTCGTTCCATCTAAACAAAACTGGTGAGGAAAATAATCTGTAAATTAAAATAATATTAGATCCAATTTGGTAATTGACTTAACAAGTATTGGCTTACTTCAAGAGCTTTGTCAAAGATTTCGCACATTAGTTCTTCCCCTGCCAAAATCTTAGTTAGTTTTACTTCTATTTTGGCCACTATTGTTAATCTTCGTTCTGCAGCATCGGTAGGCGATGTAAACGAATCAATTGCACTTACTTCGATTGGGAGTTCCAATCCACCCAATCCAGCTAGTTGAACTGCGAGTTGCAATAAGTCTGGAGGATTTTGAAGTGCGGGCAGTGACCAAGTAAAATTTAGCGGGAATGCGTGGTCACTGAATGGATCGTCATCATCGTCTAGTTCAATAATAAAATCTTCAAAATTTAACAAAACCCTGGGATCAACTTCTAAAGACAGATGCAGGTCCAAAGGTCCACCACAACCCTCTTCGGGATGTAGGTCCACCTCCCACGATTGTGCTAGTGAATATGTTTCGACAAAATGTCGTTCATCGTGGACATGAAATCCATGGTCCACGCTATGATCTTTTAGTTCTGTTATGTATCCTGCAACATCAATAATTGCCATAGTTTAACTTTAGTTGAAATATATTAGCAATCGTTAATTAGCAGTCTTAATTTAATATGAGCTGTTAATTTAATATAAGCTGTTAAATTAATATGAGTTGTTAAATTTAGAGATAAGTCACCAACCTACCTCTAAGTTCAGAGTCATTTATGGGTCTGATTTAACGATAATTGTATCAAGATTGAAATGTATTTTGGAATGAAGCTAACTAAATCAGAAAATACCAGTGATATAGAGAATACCAGTGATATAGAGAATACCAGTGATATAGAAAACAATAGCGAATTTAAGCTTTTTTTGCTTTGCAGAAATATTTCTAACTTAATTAGTAAAAGTCTTGAATCGATTGATAACATTGCAGAATCTGGAAGCAGAGAAGGTCAGTATTACTTGGATATTGTTGCCGATAAGATTGCAGTTGACACATTTTCCCAAAATTCAATTTCGGTATTGAGTGAAGAGTCAGGTATAACTAAAGTTGACGGGGAATATTTGGCTATCGTAGATCCTATAGATGGTTCTACTAATGCCTCTAAATTAATACCTTTTTATTGTACAAGTATTCTTATTATTAAAAATAAGTTGCCAATTGTAGGGTACATAAAAAGTCATTCTTTTAATTTTGAAATTTCAGCTATTAAAGATCAGGGTGTATTTCTTAACGGCAGCAAATTAGATTCTCCCGAGGACATTTCTTTAGGTAAGTCTATAGTCAGTTTTTCTGGTTATCCTTTTGAACAGGGTGGTTGGAAACAAAGTAGATCTTTTGGTTCTGCTGCATTAGAAATAGCAATGGTTTCTACGGGTTCTATCGGTTGTTACTTTGATGCTAGTGTTAATGGGTTAGCAATTTGGGACTATGCAGCTGGAATATTTATAGCAGAAGAGCTGGGATGTTCTGTAGCTGAAATGCTGGGTAGGGATCTCTATATTTTTGATACTTCAATAAGACGACACCCGATCGTCGGTCAAAATTCAAATCTAACTTCCAAGCTAAAAATCAATTTAAAAACTACTAGAGACAAGCAGATACGAGCCGAATTAAGAAAGTTGCTTAAAAATAGATCTAAGCTAGCAGATAACCTTTCTGAAAAACAGATAATTGAAGCACTAAAAAAAGACCTCAAAATAAAACGAGATCTTTTTGATGAAACATCCGATGGTGCCCATATTACTGGATCAGCAATAATAGTTTCTGAAAAAGGCGTATTACTGCACGAACACTTAAAATTGAAAAAATGGATGCAACCGGGTGGCCATTTGGAACCCCTAGAGACGCCATGGGAGGCAGCTAGACGAGAATCTAAAGAAGAGACAGGGTTGGATGTAATTGAGATCTCCTCGGAACCGATTTTGCTAAATGTTGATCTTTTGAAAGGCGCTAATGATCACCTTCACTATGATTTGAGATTTTTATATATAGCCAAAGGGGAATATCCGGTGCCACCGATTAACGAAAGTCAAAAGGTAAAATGGTTCCCGATGGATGATGCGATGGAAATAATTGATGAAACCAACAGATCTGCACTGGTAGAAGCTCGCAAATACCTAGAAAATAATAATATTATTGGTTCTTTGGAAAATTATGGTTAAAGAATTTGAAAAACTCCTTTTGTTGCAGGATATTGATGTAAATATTGACTCAATTAATGCATTTTTAGCTGAATTAACAAAAAACGAAGATTTAGCGGAAATTAACAGGGAGTTAAAAGAGCTGAACTTAGCAAAAAATCAGCTACTTGAAAAATTAAGCGCTTTACGCATAGCCATTAAGGAATTAGACGCTAGAGGTATAGAATCCGAGAATAAAATACATAGACTAACCGAAAAACTATATAACGAGAAGGATCATGGGATAAAAGAACTTCAGGCAATGCAATCTGAAGTTGACCATCAGCAGGAATTAAAAAATGTTATCGATGATCAGGAAATTGAGTTGCTTATGGAGGTTGAAAGTATCGAAAATAAATTAAATGTTATTCAAGAATCGATATCGCTGAGCGAAGAAAAATTGGCTCAGAATCTAAAATCTACTGAAGCGCAATTATCTACAGCCAAATTGAAATTGGATGATTTAGCAACCAAGCGGTTGGAGCTACTAGACAACTTAAATTCGGAATATTTGGAAATTTATAGCAACTTAAGAGCTCACGGAATGCAAATCGCAATTGCAAGATTAATTAATAATAAGTGTATGGGATGTAGTGTCGACATAGCTGTACATGAGGCAGATTTAATTAGACGATCCTCCGAAGTAATTAATTATTGTGAACAGTGTGGATGTATTTTGGTGGTGGAATAGACGATTTACAAGGCGAGCTAACCTGTAGGCGGGGTTCTGTCCAGTTGTATTAACTTGGGTGATCATCTATCTAAGCGGTCTACCAAAAGCATAAGGCAGGACACCGAGCTTTTATATGACCTTGCTCCAAGTGGGGTTTACCTAGCCAACAAAGTCACCTCTGTTGCTGGTGCGCTCTTACCGCACCTTTTCACATTGGCCTGTGAATAAATCCATCGGCTACTTATTCTCTGTGGCACTTTCCTTCAAGTCACCTTGACTAGCCGTTAACTAGCACTTTGTCCTGAGGAGCCCCGACCTTCCTCGACAAATGTCGCAATCACCCGGTTAGCTCGCCTATTATCACTATACCTTAAAATTATGTGTAGCACTTACATGTAACAATATATTAAAGAAAAAAATAGTTAATAGGTGAGTAAAAAGAAAGAATAATAAGATGAATGAAAAAATACTATTCCAGTTGGTTGATAATCTGAGAGAAAATACAAACTCTTGCTCACTTCACATACCATTTGTTTCGTTACTAAACAACCAAGATAAGGGTAGCCGTTATGT
>JAJYVQ010000075.1 GCA_021791915.1 Actinomycetes bacterium
CGGCAATCTAATTGCAACTGACTAATAAAACTTGTACAATATGAACTTGTGTAGAAGCGAATCGAAATTTTTAGCTTTGAGCTTATAAGACATGTTTGATAAATTAAAATTCCTTAAAAATTAAATCAAGCCTACACAATTCAATGTTAACCGTTATTAGTTTGCAAAAAAGTATAGTACCGCTGAATTCTTATTTAGTAGAAAAAGGACACTTAGTTTTAATGCTATGAACTAAAAAGTGCAAATTGTCACCAAACTTAGAGCACAATTTTCCCAGTCATCTTGCCCAGTCATATTTCCCAGTCATCACAGAAATCACAGATTGCAAAATCAATAACTTGCTAACAAAGCTTTATCATAAATTGCACATAACCTTAACGTACAAACATTTTTTCGAAGTATTGTTTTTAGCTACAACGAACTACACTAAAAACTAATCGTGTTAGGTTTTAAAGCAAAATATCAGCTCTTATTTAAACAAATATATTATTTTATAAATCCTAAAAGTTAACTCTAAACTGGAAGAATAAAATAACCAGCTACATCTACGATAATATCAACTGAACCAGTGTAGTTATAGGCATTAAAATAGCCTTCCGCAGAAAGTTTAATTAAACATTCATTTGCAACTGTAACTCCACTATTCCAATTTAAATCTGAGATTGTAGGCAAAGTCCCGGATGGATACAATGTTAAATAACCTGAATTTGAGTTGGTATCAGTTGCTGTTACGTTTGCCACTATGGCATCTGCATAAGCTGGAATAGAATCAAGACCTCCAACTTGAACTTGCAAAGTTCCATTTGATCCTAAGGTTTGAGCTGTAGGTGTATTGCACTCATTTGGCATGACATAAGGAATCTGCACTTGTCTAGTATCACAGATTCTAAATGGACTTACTGGCATAAATGATGCTCCATACGATGTACTTGATGATGACAAGTAGTATCCAACTACGTCAACTGCCACATTTGTATTCCCGTTGAAATTATATAAAGAGATCTCACCAGTAGATGAAAGCCCGACTATAGCTCGATTGGGTACTGTTTGACCCGTTGAGAAATTAACATTAGAAACATTAGGAATGGTCTGCCCTTGAGGATATACCGACATATAACCGCCACCTGACGTTGTGGGGGAAATTGCTGTAATGTTAACTGCAACTGCAGATACACCAGAACTTGGCACGACACCCTGACTACCAACTTGTATATTGATAGACTGATTTGGTCCAATCGGATTGTCTGAAGTTGAATTATTGCACTGATTTTGTGCTACTCCCGTACCGACTTGTCTTGTATCACACACCCTAAAAGGAACTATTGGCACATATTCACCTTGGGGAAAACCGCTTAGTACAGGGGGTCCATAATATCCTTCAATATCTACGATCACGTCAGCTGAACCACTATAGTTATATGCTTGAATATTACCGTTAGGTCCAATGCTTACAGTAACTAAGTTAGCTACAGTCTGCCCGGCACTCCAATTTAAGTTAGACGAATTTGGTGGAATCAGTTCTCCTCCTGGAAATACGGTTAAAAAACCACCATTTGCATTTGTATCAGTTACAGTTACGTTTGCAACAACTGCAGTAGCATCACTAGGTATTCCTGCCTGATTTGCTATAGGTATATTTAATATTCCACCTGAATTTAAAGTTTGAGGTCCAGTACTGTTGCACTCATTAGAGTTCACCAACGGCGACTGTATCGGTCTCGTATCACAAATTCTTACAGGAGTCGTAAATGGAAAGTAATATGAAGGAGTTATATATCTGTATTCGTCGTTTAAGTTTATTGCAGACGTACCTTGTGGAGTAGTAACGGTAACGTCTACAATATTAGAACCAGAAGGGACAACTGCAGCAATTTCGGTATTTGAAATTATCGAAAATTCTTTAGAAGATGAACTTCCAAAATAAACTTGGCTGGCTTCTGAAAATCCGTTTCCATATATATTTACTGTATTACCTCCATTTGTGGGACCACTGCTCGCATCTACTCCAGTTACAGTTACTGAAGAAGTTGTAGAAGAGTATTCGATTGCAGCCCAATCTGTAACTGCCATACAGAATGATGTTGAGACACAAGAGACTGAATTAAGCTGAATAGTTCCATCAATGCTGACCGGAGCTGACCAACTTGATCCGTTGAATTGAATTGCATTTCCAGTATTATCTACAGCCATACAGAAGTTAGTAGCTGTACACGAAACAGACGTAATGCTAGCTGATCCGTCGATATTTGCAGGTTTTGACCAATTTGTACCGTTGAATTGAACTGCATTTCCAGTATTATCTACGGCAATACAGAATGATGTTGAGACACAAGAGACTGAATTAAGCTGAATAGTTCCATCAATGCTGACCGGAGCTGACCAACTTGATCCGTTGAATTGAATTGCATTTCCGACATCGTCAACTGCCATGCAGAATGACGTTGAAACACACGATACAGATCTATAATGTTCAAAATCTCCATTTGAATTTGGTGGCATCCAATTATTACCGTTGTACTCTATTCCATATCCGCCCGTATCTACGGCATTGCAGAAATTCTCAGAAACACATGAGACTGAATTGACCACAAATCCGCCGTCCGTATTTATCATTAAGTTCCAACTTGTCCCGTTGAATTCATAAAAATGACCGTCATTATCAGCTGCCATACAAAAATTTATCGTCGGACAATCTATAGATGTTACATGACGCACCAAAGGCAAAACTCCCGTCTCTGACCAATACGAACCATTAAATGTCCAGATATTCCCAGACGCAGTTGCTGCCATACAGAAATCAACATCAACACAATTGATTCCGGTTACAGCTGGCACTGGAGCTAATCCAGAAATATTTGACCAACCTGATAAGTTAAACTCTGATGCATCGCCACTAAAATCAACTGCCATACAAAAATAAGTTGTTACACAACTAATTTTTGGATCTATACCCACTGAAATACTTACTGGAGATTGCCACGTTGTTACTTCAAAATTAATTGCATTTCCTGCAGTTACTGCCACACAGAAGTAGCTTGAAACACAAGAAATCGCATTTATGGAGTTCGTACCATCAATACTTGTTGGGGTTTCCCAATTTGTACCATTGAATTCAATTGCATTTCCGACATTGTCAACTGCCATGCAGAATGACGTTGAAACACAGGAGACTGAATTAATAATATTTGAACCGTCAATTTTAAAATGAACATCCAACCCTGTACCGTTGAATTCAATTGCATTTCCGACATTGTCAACTGCCATGCAAAATGACGTTGAAACACAGGAGACAGCCATGATTACACCACTACCATCAATATTTATGGGTTTTGACCAACTTGTACCGTTGAATTCAAGATAGTTTCCTACGCTATCGACTGCAACACAATATTGAGAGTATATACAAGATAATGAAGTCATACTTCCATCGATACCAAGCGGTCTGCCCCAACTTGCAGTAGTTGCCGCAATAGCCTTGTTATGGCTCCAGCCTACAGCAAAAGAGAGTGATAAAAAAGTTGCTGACAGCATTGAAACTACTATAACCAGCGAGCAAAAAACTTTACAATATTTAATTAATTTTCCAATTAACTTATTATTTAAATTGAATAAAAACTTATGATTTTTCAAAACCTTCCTACCTTTATATCTTCTATATCTTCATTTTTTACGAAATTGCCAAAAAGTGTTAACTATTTCATTTCTGAATCAGCAACTTTTAGGTTATTTTCGATAATAAAATCAATGCCAATACCTATTCAATATCGCTGTATGAGAATACCTCACTGAAAAACAAGCCTTAAGCCATTATATACTTTAAAGAGTGCATTTACCCAAACATAACAGATTAAAACAGTTCAACGCTTAAAATCCTGATTTTATTAGATAGTTACCACTTATTAACTCACTTTTATCTACTTCGATTGATAAATATGCCTACTCTTACTTGACCAAAAATACCAACTAGCTTTTCATTAAACTAGCCCTAAATTAGTTTGAATATTGAGAGGTTAATAATTTTTGTGAAATAATTACCGCATTTGATTGCGATTAATTAATGGACCAGAAATGCTTAAGTATCATTAGCCTGAATAAAAATTAACCTTAGTTTAATGACATAAACTGACGCTTCTTTAAACAAGTATCCGTTAAATGTACTGTCTAATAAAGTTGACTCAACATATATACGGACAAACTATATCACTGAAAAATGAGAAGTTTTTAATAAAATTGTAGGTATAGTTTTTTTCGATTTAACTTTAATCAAAACTCTAAGCCTCATATTCATTTTTAATTACAAAAAATGATCCTCTGATTGTACCTGCTAATTTAGATTTTTGCCGGGCAAACTTAAACTTTCCTTCAAGTTCTTTTGGGACTTCCATGCCTTCGCTAAGTTTAAAACCCACTGCTCTTTTCTTGTCACCGTCTAGAGTATATAAAACATTGACTTCTAGCCCATCTTCGTAGAAAACATATGCCCATTTAATATTTGCCACTTGAAATCTAGAGGTCTCCAATGGCTTGGCAGAAAATTCAATCTCTCTTTCGTTTTTTAATACTTTGTTTACAAAATCCAAAGTCTGTTTACTCTTATCTACTGGAACTACAGTAAAGTCATGTCCATATTTATTTTTAAAGTAACGAGCTTCATTTGCTCTAAGACCCGCTAGTGCTTTAGCAACTGGAGAAGACTCCAGCCCTATCGTAGACACGTTCTCAAAATCAACCACATATGCCATTTTTTATCCTCACAATCTTAAATATCGTCTCATCGCTTTCTATAATACTTACTTTATTACCATCAGGTAAAAACTTTTTTTTAAAGTTACCCCTAAAACTAAGGTTACTAACCGGTTCAAATTGTAGACAGTTAATCTATTGATCTAGTAGGTAATTCATCAACAAAAAAATTATCATTTTGGAATTTTAACGCCCAAATTTTTTAATGTTCTAGTAACCGCTTCCTTTAGATTTTAGATATTTTTAGAACCTATTCTTAGATCAAACTACAAAATCTAGCTTCAAATCTTAAATAAATTGAAAATAGTTGATTGTAGATTAAATTTAATTTTTTGATCAAAATGAAGCTTTAGTGTAACAATATTCAGCAAAAAACCTGAGTTCCTAGCAAATTCACAAATCTAGCGTTGTATAACAAAACACATCTTTGGTTAGAACACCTAGCAGTTCAATGGTGTACCACTGATTAGATCGCTATTCCACTGTTTTAGAGAACTTAAAGGGATACTAGAAAATCCCTGTATTTTCCCCTGTGGTGGCCATAGCTCCACTGAAGTTGCATGATGAGATATTGCAATTGAAATTGCCTGACATCCAACATTTTGGTTAGGTGCGACGGTTTGAAAGTAAACGCCAAATGAATTAGGTTTGGCGTTCCACAGTGTATCAATTTCACTGTAGATGCTTGCTGGCCTTAAAGTCGTCACCGAATTGCTTAAGTCGTTGTTACCTAACACACAAATCGGACCACCGTTTTCTTGAGATGTAGCACATTTGCTCATAATCTGCTCAGTAAACGCTAAATCTGATGAGGCTTTATTATTAACAAGAACTTCAAGCGGGTTCGATGCCAAATCGATAGGAGTAATTTTGAATCCCGAATAATCAGAAAAGATACCTTTTAGACACGACTCTTCAGCTTGTACCGTCCAACCTGCATTTTCAAGTGCAATAGCGTTTTGTCCATTTAAAGACAGTACAAACGGCTCACCGGTTGAAGAGCCACAAGATGTCACTGCAACTGCTCTAACTAAACTATTGTTATCGTATCTGCTTGCTAAAGCGTGCAGAAAAGTCGACCAAGCTTCGTTATATGAACTTGTCCACCACCTGCCGAATGTACCTACAAGTCTAGACTTGCCAGTTATTAGAGTAACCGGTGATCCCCCCAAGTTTTTTGCCCACTCTGGTGCGGTCTTGCCTCCAAAAATTCTAAATTTTACAGAAAGCTGATAGCTAGGATGTGACAGGTTATAGTTGTTTACAGCTGATAATGAGTTGTCCAAATCAGTCCAGTCGTAGTTACCCTGAGAAGGTTCCAATTGAGCCCAAGTTTCATTTATAACTATACCTTTAAAGGCTTGGTAGTCATTGCCCAACTCAGATAAATTAACAATAGGAAAATTTTGTCCTTCTTGATACGGCTGTTGGGCTCCCATATCCACAAGGCCAACCAAGGGAGGTTTAACCGTAATAGAACTTTTAGAATTTATCCCTGCTGGAGCTGATTTTGAAGATGAGGTGTTGTTTGTAGAAGCATTTGAACACGCCATCAGCAAAAATGACACTAAGGACAGCAGAACAATTAATTTTTTAGAATTATAGGTTTTTTTAATCATAATTAAACTATCGGAATTAAATATTATGAAAATATTAGTTAATCATTCACAAAGTGTAAAGTTTGCAAATTAATTACCAGAAATATGTATAACTTATGTCGCTATAATAATAAGTGTTATACCAATAACAAAATATATTGTTCAAACTGAATTGAGGTGGTGTGAGTAAAATGCGAATAGCTTTAATTGCTCCGCCTTGGTTGGGAATTCCCCCTAAAGGTTACGGCGGTATTGAAAATGTAATTGCGGCTTTAGTGCCAGCTTTAATAAAACAAAAACACGAAGTTGAACTTTTTACAGTCAAAACTTCAACGATAAAAAGTTCAAAAAATCACTGGATTTATGAGACAGAACAGTACGAACATATCCACAAGCCTGTCTATGAGTCGCTTCCGATTTTAGCTGCACATAGCGCTTTTGCGATTAACAAAATTCTAGAAGACTCTTCCTTTGACGTGGTGCATAGCCACAACGGATTTATCGATCCTTTGATATTTAATTTTATCGAAAAAAACTTTCCACCAGTAGTTCATACCTTACACGGTCCTCCGTTTACCACACAAGACCGTTTAGATATAGGTCTTCCAGATAATTTGGCTATGTGGAAACAGCTTGGAAAATCAAACAAGCTTTTTTACGTACCGATTTCTAACACCTTAGCTAGTACTGCTCCTAATGAGATTAAAAGCAAGTTTTTAGAACCGGTTTACAACGGAATTGATATTACGGAATTTCCCTTCGAAAAGATTAAACAAGACTACGTTATAACCCTTGCTAGAATCCATCCAGATAAGGGTCAGAAAATAGCGATCGATGCGTGCCTTCAAACTGGCATTCACCTTAAGCTAGCTGGTCCCTTAGGTGACATTGGCGACCCAATAAAAGCAATCTCAGAAGCTCAAAATATAAACAGCCCTAACAAAGACCTCACAGCATTTAAATATTTTAGAGATGAAATTTTACCTAATTTAAATAACCCACTTATTTCATTTGTGGGAGATGTTAAAGGTAAAGATAAATTAAATTTAATTTGCAATGCCAAAGCACTACTTTTTCCAATTCAATGGGACGAACCTTTCGGCATGGCCCCTATCGAAGCTTTAGCGTGTGGAACTCCGGTAATTTCTATGGCTAAAGGTGCTTTAACTGAGATTATAGATCATGGGGTAAACGGCTTTCTTGCCAATTCAGTCGAAGAATTTGGCACTTACTTGGATAAAATCGATCAGATTAATCCAGAAGACTGCAGGAAATCTGTGGAGTTGAAATTTTCATCTGAAGCGATGGCCCAGGGTTACATTAAACGCTACTTAAAAGCCATAGAACTGGCTAAATGTAACACTTAATCCTATCTTTAAAAGGAATTTTGTCCAATATTCTTTCTTCAAAGTCGTACTTTGCTTTATCACTGGCATGTCTAAGAATGTGCTTTTCACTTTTAATTGCAAGTATAGAAGAGGCACTCCAAGCTTGTATATCCTGAGGTGGCTGCTCGATTCTATTCACATGACTATTTATTTCATCGTACACATCTACGATGCGAGTATTTATTCGGTGAGCAAAATCTAAATCGCCTCTTAAGAATTCTGGTAAAAACTGTATAGTATTAACACTATCTAATAGAACATTCTTCAAAAAAGCAGACAGCCCAAAGTAACCAAGAGAATCTAATCCTCTTATAATCTGATAGTTGTCAAAAATCCATACTGAACCGTTGTGATACGACCCCGGCCTAAACCTAATTTCGTCTGCTGCTAATGTTCTTATTCCACTGAAACTTAAAAGTTCTTCATTGAAAAGCTTTTCGATTGCAAGTTCACTTTTCACTTTAAAAGCAGGGTCAATCTTTTCTAAGGTTCCTGCGCTTAATATATAACCCATATTTGATGTTTTTACTTTGAGCTGACGACGACGGCCACTTTTATCGTGATCTAAAGCTAATACAAAGTACCCTCCATTTTCGTCTGTCCAAAAATCGTTCATAATTCTATTGCCAAGATTAGAATTCAAATCTTCCAACTGGTAAAGAGGTTTTAAAGTTAAGTTAAATTTCCTACAAAAATCTATAGTTTTTCTTAAGGCTTCATAAACCATAACTTGAACTTCAAACGAAGCTATTCCCATTGAGTGATCTGCCATAGTGTTGTTTTGATCAAAGTAACTGTCCCACGAGTCTTTCCAGACTTGATTTTCAATTCCGTTTGGATTTGAGGACTTGTAGTCTAAAAGACCTTCGGTATTTGCTTTTAGTCTATTGACTATCCACTCTAAGGCGGCTTCAAAGGAAAAGGTCATATCTCTTTTGTCGCCATTTTTATCTACGTACTTTGAATTTAAGAAATCGACGCTGTTTAATTTTGAACAATAGTCGATAACACAGAGTACGTAAGCTACCGTCGCATCTACAGAACCGTAATAGGGAAATTTCCAACCACGTTCTTTCATTAGTACTTGAGCAATATGATCGTTTTTTATATCCCGTATTTCGTGAGCTATTCTTCCGGGCTCTTCTTCACTTTTGTCATCGTAACAAAGCCCTTGATAGTGAGCTAAAGTAAGCAAAGTAGACTCTGCTAGCCTAGGAAACTGATCGAGCAGATCTCTAGATACCCTAAGTGAATCTCTTCCAAATATAGCTCTATAGATTTCAAACTCTTCTATGTGTTCATGAAGACTTATTGACTCTGCTGCCATTACTGGACCATTTTGACCAATCTCTTCAAGTCTGTTAGCTTTAGATAGTCTTAGAATTGCACGCAATGAAGACTTAAAATATTTTGGCAAAGATTCCGCTATTATCGAATCAAATTCTTTGACTTTTAGGTCCCTTTCTCCTTTTAAGAGTTTTGGAAGGGGCGAATTTGCAATTTCCATTCAGATTATTAAAAGATGTTAAACACGGCTTTAGGTAGTTACTTAAAGTTTAATGGTAGTATGGAATCTTAAGGAGTCATGGCGTATTTTAAATCACTTAATACTTGTGATTTTACGATCCCACAGAGGGAACTTTTTTAAATATTAAAACAATTTTGGAGGCATTTTGGCTCAATCGAAATTAAAGATCGCACTTTTAAGAGGAGTAAATATATCTGGGACAAACAAAGTTGGCATGAAAGAACTGTGTAAGTCCTTAGAGAAAGTTGGTTATAAAAATGTCAGAAGTTATATAAACAGCGGAAATCTCATATTTGAATCAGAAAAGGATGCAGATTCAATCGAAAAAACGATTTCTAAAACAATTGTTAACAAATTTGAGGTTAAAACCCCCGTTTTAGTTCTCACCTTTGACCTTTTAGACAAAATTTACAGAGAAAATCCTTTTAATGATAACCGATATCAACCGAACTTAGTTCACATAATCTTTATTAAAGACACAACAAAATTAAAACTTTTTAAAGATAAGATTCAAACTGAGGATTTGTATCAAATCGGAACGCACGCCATATATCTGTACACACCAGATGGCTACCACAAGACCAAAATCAACAACTTGTTTTGGGAAAAAAGGCTTAATACATTAGCAACTGCAAGAAATCTAAACACCGTCACAAAACTTACGCAGATGCTTAATTAGGGAAACTTATTTAGTGAAGCTACACAGTTAATCTTTCATAGTTATACTTGCATAGTGATATTTAAACAGTACAAGCTCGCAATTTATCCATTTAACAAAGCTAGATAGACTTCGTAAATTGCCCGTGGTCTTTGATTCTGTTGACTTCTAAAGTAACAGTTTTCTCCTGGATACCAAATTGCTGGCGTGTTAAACCAAAACGCTGCAGATTCATCAAAATAAGTCGTGTCAATCACTCCTTTAGTTATATCTACTCCCATGTTGATCAGTTGAGTGTCGTTATACTTTTTTCCAAGTCTTATCATTATTGCTGCTGTAAAGTAAGAACCTCCTGGCCATACACCTTTTGCCATCATGGCTTCTGGAACAGTCCCGTCTTTATTGATTAGATTAACTGCGCCACGCCCAGAAAATGGAACTACACATTTTTCATATGCAACTTTTAAGTGGTTAATCATTCTTACAGGATCTAGGACATGGCCGAGACCGTTAGAAACAGAAAATAGTTCGCCACATAATGCATCAGGCATTATTCCTTCGGCTAAATCCCCTTTAGTTGCTGCTCTATAGTAATTTAATTTATCGTCGAAAAGTCTATCTTCAACGCTTGCTTTGGCCAAATTAGCTTTATTTAAATAGTATTCTTGCATTTGAGAATTTCCGATATGTTTTTCCATATCTACCAGCCCTAATAGTGCTCCAATGTAAAGACTTGCCACATGGGTAACTGCGCCTCTTAGTCCCAGACCGTCATAACTAGTGTCAAATCCAACGCAATCTGGAATGTCATCTTTATCTTCGTCGGTTGAAATTAAGTAGTTCATTGCTTTCTCACATGCTCCCAAAGTCTGTTCTAGAAAGTCAAAATCGTTCGACTCTTTAAAATAAGCGTGAACTAGTTGAACATACCTAGAAGGCAGATCCTTCCAAGTCATTGTTACAGGATCTAAGTTTTTTGCAGTGGCAAAATACTGGCCATACTTAAACCACGGATCGTTAACTGGAGAACCGGCATCGTGAGGAGTTCTACCCATCGGTTCGTCTTTTATTAAATCTGCCCAACCCATTAATAGATCTCTTTCAATTGAATTGGTTAAATCGATTCTGTGCCTAGCTTCATAGTAGTGAACGTCTAAAGTTTCGCAGTCTCTATAGACTGGACATTCTAAGACAAAAGAGAGGTGTTGGTTTTTTCTGTTTCCAAACTGTTTTGGTTTATCTATACACCCATTTTCCCAAAACGAACTTCCAAAAATATCGTAGTAAAGTTCATTGTATACAGCCATTTTTATTTCGTCATCAACTTCTACTTGTGACAAAAACGGTTCTTGCCATTTGATTATCTCTTCGTGTAGATATTCAAAGTTATCAAACAATTCTTTTGCTACTAAATATCCAACGAAGTCCCCTTCGTAAAACTCCGTATAACGCTTTTTCCACTTCGTGCCTTCAATTGGATTTTTAAACTGTGCTATCGGAAAATCCCATGACAGTACAAAAATACACTCTTTGGTTTCATTTGGATTAATCTCAAATGAAACTCCAACTACTCCCCAATCACCTAGGTTTGAAAAGTTGGAATTAAACTGGGATTGTCTCATAAAATCAACCAATCCCTTTTCAAAGGCTTCATTACTGTAACTTGCAGCAGCTAATTTTCCTGCACTAGAGTTTTTAAGACCACTAGGGTTTTTAAGGCCAGCAAGTATTACCCATTCTGATTTTTGTGTCTCAGGTACATTGTCTTTGTGATCTGATTTAAGCCTTACTGCAACATGATTATTTTCGCTTTCGTACTCACAGAATAGACCATCTCTGACGTAA
>JAJYVQ010000076.1 GCA_021791915.1 Actinomycetes bacterium
TGAGTTGGATCCGAAAAGTGCTCCACGTGTAAAACACCCAATGAGTTAGGTGGTAAAGACGCTGTCGCTTCGGATCCTGAAGAGGAGGAACAAGAGGACATAGTTACTCCGATGAGTAAGGCTACGACTAATGCTACTACTTTTCTCATTTTATTCCTTTGATGTATTAACACGGATATAAAAGTCATAATATTGTCCAACTATAACTGACATTCCAAGTAAAATAGTAAAATAATCGTCAGTTAAAATTGTGTTTCATACTTAAACGACAATATCATTTAATCCACTTTGGTAAACCGCTGTCAACAATTAAATCGCTGTCAACAATTAAACTGCAGAAACACTCGGAAAACCAACTATCACCTCTAAAAGCCATCCTAATAATTCAGGCCCAATAGGAGTAACTTCATTTTAACATCTGGAAGTTAAGGATTTATTTATTCAGCTAAACTATGAACATAAAATTTCGTCTTAACAACTGACTGGTTAAACCTACAATAAAGCCGATGCCCCAAGAAAAATGCATAATAGGAAGAACAAGTAAAAACCCAGTAATATCGGATGGGCGCTTGTTGACTAACTGCAAAGAACCTAATACCGTTACTCCGATGTATGCTGTTATCACTTTTTTTCTTTTTGGACTAATTACACCCAAAATTAAAAAAGGCGCAGCCAACTGCCTCCATGCAATGGACTTTGGATGCTTTAAAACTGTTTTTGCTCTGAACTGTCCGTAACGAAAATACTGTTTAGCCAAAGCTCTCAAAGATCCTCGAGGTCTATAGTTAGATTTTATCGTGTTGTCGAAATAAACTCCGCTTAATTTGCTGAGTCGAAAGTTTAATTCGGCGTCTTCATTTACATAAAAAGTTTCGTCATAACCGCCAACCTTTTTTAGGTCATCTGTTCTGAACAAGCCTAAATAAACGGTGTCAACAAAACCACACGGAGAATCTGCACGATGAAATGATGCAGCACCAGATCCAAATCGGGATTCCATTGCCGCCGAGATTCCCTTTTCTATCCAGGTGCGACCTATCGGATGAATTGATCCTCCCACCACGCTAGCATGTGAAGAATTTAGTGCCTTAACCCCATTAGATATATAATCAGACTCAATAACACAGTGCCCGTCGACTCGGGCGAATATGGAACCTTTTGCAATTGACAAAGCCAAGTTTAAAGCAAAAGTTTGATATTTTTTAGGATTGTGAATTAACTGAATTCTGCTATCAACTTGACAGTATCGCTCAACAATCTGTATTGTTCCGTCCGTAGAACCACCGTCTACGACAATTATCTCCTGTATTCGTTCATAATCTTGGGCGAGAATTGAGTTTAGACAGTTTTCAATATTTACACTCTCATTTAAAACAGGGACAGCCACAGTTACAGTATCATAAATTTTACGATTAGGTTCAGTAGCAACTAAGTCCATCAAGGTAAATTTAAAACTTTCTCATTATTATTATTAAATCAAAATTATTATTAAATCAAAAGTATTGCGAATCTCTTTTAATACTAAATAATCCATATAATCGGTTGAATAAGAATCGTCAAAATACTAAAAGACCGCCTATGATATTATGGTCACCTAGGAATTTAAAGAAAGCCCTCCGTCAGCCAAGACTACTTCTCCTGTAACGTAATCTGCTGCAATTAAGCCCGCAACAATACTCGCAACATCTTCAGGTTTCCCGGAACGTTTAAGAGGTGCCTGCTCGGAAACTATTTGGCGAACTATATCCCAATCTTGAGTCCATGGAGTATCTATTAGTCCAGGTGCTACCGCATTAACGCGAACTTTAGGTCCTAATGTCTTCGCCAACAGCCTGGTCATATGGTTAACTGCTGCCTTGGAAGTTGCATACGGTATAGAACTTCCAGTAGGTCGAATCGAAGCAATAGAAGAAATGTTTATGATAACCCCATTTGAACTTTGTTCCAAGTATTTTATTGCAGAAGAACACATCTGCCAAGTTCCGAATACATTAACGTCGAAAATTTCTTTCCAAACATCAACATCTGCTTTTTTAATGTCGTTGTGAGCAATCAACCTAGTTATGCCAGCATTATTCACTAAAATGTCCAAACCACCAAAAGTTTCGATAGTGAACTGAACCAACTTTTCACAGTCAACCCTATCCGATATATCAGCTTTAAAGTATTTAGAATTGGAAATAGATTCGCTTACCTCATTGCCCAACTTTTCTGATTTAGACGAATTGACAACTATACTTGCTCCCATATCCGAAAGTTTCTCTGCAATAGCTCTGCCAATTCCTGAACTAGATCCCGTAACAATGCCAACTTTGCCGTTTAAATCATTCATAACATTGATTATCTTAGCCCAAAAATATAAAAGTAAAAATTGTGGATAATGAATTTTAAACTAAAGCTGTCATTAATAATATACTGTCATCAATAATATAATTGTATTATTTAAATACTTTTAAACTAAATTAAAACTGCCCTTAAGTGAAGTGGTGAAGTTCTATGTTACGATCGGCATAGGTAGTTTATTGACATCATATCCCAATCTGTCAACTGCCAAATCAACTGCGTATTTGTCGGTCATTTTAGCTACAAATTCTACTGCTTGAGTCGTACTGCTTTGATGAGAACTAAATATATTATGAGCGCTATTCATTTGAATTTGTTCATCAATGCTATTACCTTTAAGTTCCTTTAAAACCTCAGGATGATCAATAAAATATTCGGTCAGAGATCGAAGCAGTTTTATAATCCTGTCAGATTGTTCCACAGATTCCTTACGCATATAAATCTTTTCGTAATTGAATTTCCTAAATGTCCCTAGAGCTGAGGCAACTTCTACTCTCATCGATACAACTCCAAATTCTTTGGTGGAATTAATTACTTCTGTTATAAAAGTATTTAATTGACTGTATCTGGTCTTACCTGCGACTTCTTGGACTTCTTTGGGTAGATCAAAGTCATTTACTATTCCTGCGGTTTTAGCATCTTCAAAGTCGTGACAAATATATGCTATTCTATCTGCCCAACTTACAATCTGACCTTCATAGGTATATGGAGAAGGTTTCGACCAACTATGATTTCTGATACCGTCCAACGTTTCTTGACACAGATTAAGGTTCTTTAGGGCCACGTCAGCACCGAAACTAGCATGGTCAAATCCTTCATCCAAAAAAACAGAAAGTGCTTTCTCGCTGGCATGACCACCTGGACCATGACCACAATCATGCCCCAGAGCTATAGCTTCGGTTAAATCAGAATTTAAATTTAAAGCTCTAGAAATTGCAGTTGCTACCTGAGTGACTTCTAGTGCGTGAGTTAATCTCGTTCTTTGATGATCCTGAGGAAAAATAAAAACCTGAGTTTTCCCAGCAAGTCTCCTAAATAAACTGCTGTGTAAAATACGATCTTTATCTTTCTGAAAACAAGTTCTATACTTGTCTGAATTTTCGCTTTTATCTCTGTTCCCTGCACCAAAAGCAAATGCGGCCTGAGGAGCCAACATAAGCCTTTCATTATTTTCTCGAATTTCACGTAAATTTAATTGAGTTATCAGCAGATTCCTACCATCTACGGTTTCGTCACCGTGAGCGAGAACACAGTTTGGGTTTAGTTTGTTCCCGTACATAGTAGAAGCCCACTGGTCACTTAACTTCTGGTCACTTAACTTCTGGTCACTTAACTTACCTATAACTAACTTGTCTATTACTGTCATAACATAATTATGCCAAATAACTGCTACAAAACAGTAAAACAATATTAGAATTAAAAGTTAAATTAAGGTACGAATATTAATAAGCCTAATTTTTAAGACTTAAGCTATACAGATTACTTAAAATCAGGAAAGCTACAGACAGAATTTATTACTTATTCGATGCTATTTTTAAGAATTGGGTTCGGTTGGACCCAATGGACCAGGAGCACCAGCAAGCTCCATGGAAGGCGGTTCAAATCCTTCCATGAATCTAAACTTAAGTTCTTCGTTTTCAACGTCTACAATTATGGTATCTCCGACGTTAAACTCCTTCCACAGTATTTTTTCGCTCAATGGATCCTCAATTAACTGCTGGATAGCTCGTCTTAGGGGTCTGGCTCCTAACTGTTTATCGTAACCTTTGTTGCCCAAGTACTTCTTAGCATTCAAGGTCAATTCTAAAGAATAACCCATGTCTTCCAGCTGAGTTTGAACACGCTTTATCATAAAATCTACTATCTCAACCACTTCTTCTTCAGTTAAAGTGTGGAAAACTATGACGTCGTCAATTCTGTTAAGAAATTCAGGCTTAAAATGTCCTTTTAGGGCATCATTTAGCTTTTGTTTCATATGTTCGTAAGTCACAGCTTCAGAGGACTTAGCAAATCCAACCGCAGTCTTGCCTAAGTCACCAGTACCCAAATTAGAAGTCATTATAAGAACTGTATTCTTGAAGTCCACAGATCTTCCCTGTGCGTCAGTAAGCCTACCATCTTCTAGAATCTGCAAAAGAGTATTGAAAATGTCTGGATGTGCCTTTTCTATTTCATCAAATAGTACTACTGAAAAGGGTTTTCTCCTTACTGACTCAGTCAGTTGCCCACCCTCGTCATAACCAACATAGCCAGGAGGCGAACCTACCAAACGACTTACTGTATGTTTTTCCATGTACTCGCTCATATCCAACTGAATCAAAGCGTCTTCATCACCAAACAACAGTTCTGCCAAAGCTTTAGCGAGTTCAGTCTTTCCTACACCTGTCGGACCCAAGAATATAAAGGAACCCGAAGGTCTTTTAGGATCTTTTAACCCAGCGCGTGTACGCCTAATTGCTTTTGAAAGAGCGGTAATGGCCTGGTTTTGTCCCACAATTCTCTTGTGAAGTTCATCTTCCATCCTAAGAAGTTTTGCTGTTTCTTCTTCGGTTAGTTTGTAAACTGGAATGCCAGTCCAAGTTGCAAGTACTTCGGCGATAACTTCTTCGTCGACAATGTCGAACAAATCTACCCCCTCAGAACGCATTTTTGCCTCTGCTTGCTGCTTTTCGGCAATCAATGCAAGTTCCTTTTCCTTCAGAGAATTTTCCAGCTCGATATTCTGCTTTCCCGCAGCTACCTTCTGTTCTCTCCTAAGAGATTCGATTTGATTTTCCAAGTCTCTGAAGGTTTCAGGAATATCCATCCTTTTAATCCTTAACCGACTTCCAGCCTCATCTATTAAGTCGATTGCTTTATCTGGCAAAAATCTGTCTGAAATATATCTATCAGCCATGTTAGCTGAGGCTATAAGAGCCTGATCGGTAATGGTAACCCTGTGATGCTCTTCATATCGGTCTCTCAGCCCTCTCAATATCTCTATCGTATGAGCAATAGTGGGTTCTGCCACTTTAACTGGCTGAAACCTACGCTCCAAAGCAGCATCTTTTTCCAAATGCTTTCTATATTCATCAATAGTAGTAGCGCCAACGGTCTGAAGCTCGCCTCTTGCCAACATTGGTTTAAGGATAGAAGCAGCATCGATAGCTCCTTCGGCCGCACCTGCTCCAACCAAAGTGTGAAGTTCGTCTATGAATAGGATTATATCACCTCTGTTTTTAATCTCTTTTAACACCTTTTTTAGGCGTTCTTCAAAATCTCCTCTATACCTACTACCCGCAACCAAAGCACCTAAGTCCAAAGTATAAAGTTGCTTGCCTTTAAGAGTCTCAGGAACATCTCCGGATACGATCTTTTGAGCCAAACCTTCAACTATTGCAGTTTTGCCGACACCAGGTTCTCCTATTAATACTGGGTTGTTTTTAGACCTGCGCGAAAGTACCTGCATAATTCTTTCGATCTCTTTTTCTCTACCCACTACTGGATCAAGCTTGTGATCTCTAGCCATAACAGTAAGGTTGCGACCAAATTGATCTAAGATAGGGGACCCAGTTTGAGCATCGCTTGCTGATGACCCAACCGAAGCCCCAGCTGTCTCACGACTCGAGTTACCGTTCATAAGTTGTATAACTACTTGTCTTACTTTAGGCAACTCAGCTCCCAACTGTATCAGGACCTGAGCGGCAACACCTTCGCCCTCACGAACAAGTCCCAATAGCATATGTTCTGTTCCTATATAGTTGTGACCAAGTTGGAGAGCTTCTCGCAAGGATAACTCCAATACTTTCTTAGCTCGTGGAGTAAAAGGAGGCGAACTGGCCACCGGATTGTTAGAAGGCATACCAATAGTTTCTTCTACTTTTTCTCTGACAGCTTCTAAGGAGATACCGAGAGACTCTAAGGCCTTGGCGGCAACTCCTTCGCCTTCGCGGATCAAACCCAAGAGTATGTGTTCGGTACCGATGAAACTGTGGTTCAAAAGACGTGCTTCTTCTTGGGCCAATACCAATACTCTTCTGGCTCTATCAGTAAACCTCTCAAACAATTAAGTTCCTCCTTAAAAAATAAGGTTAGCTCTTATAAGTGTACTCCCAAATTACCACTAAAATGCAACAAAATCTTAAAAATGTCATCAAATTTAAATGATAAAGTTAAGCTAATTAACAATAACAGAATAGTAACAATATGAAACCTCAATGCATATTAAAATCAATAATTTGTCAAACTCTTTAAAATATTAAATCTTTATAAAATAAAAAAACCTTAATAATAAAAACCTTACTGTGTTAAACATTTATAACTCAATAAATCTTCCCATTTTGAAAAAGGAGTTGGATCGTCTGGAATTGAAATTAAAAGAGTCAGTTTCTGGATACGATACTTTTTTGGATGAAGTCGCACTTCACTTGATCAATGCGGGGGGGAAAAGAATAAGGCCTTGTCTGACAATTCTTTCCTCATTGGCCGACTTTGAAGGTACTATAGATGAATCAATGGAAGTTGTGTCTGCGGACGTAATTACCGGTGCAGTTGCAATTGAACTGGTTCATTTAGCCAGCTTATATCACGATGACGTAATGGACGAAGCCACACAGAGACGCAATGTTGAAAGCGTGAATTCCAAATGGGGAAACTTGGTAGCTATAGTAACGGGAGACTATCTTCTTGCAAAGTCTGCTTCAATTGCAGCAAGTCTGGGTTCGGTTGTGGCTTCACTATTAGCAAATGCTCTTTCCGAACTCTGTGCTGGACAGATCAGTGAGGTGAATAAGGCTTTTAACCCAAACAGAACACTAGAGGAATATTTCAATTCAATTGGAGGAAAAACTGCATCATTAATGTCTACAGCATGTCATATTGGTGCGATTATTGGAAATGTTTCAGATTCAACGATAAAGGAATTGGTAGATATTGGAACTTACTTAGGCTACATATTCCAAATTCGGGACGATATCTTAGATGTCGCAGCTAACTTTGACAAGCTCGGTAAATCTCCCGGGCAGGATCTAGCAGAAGGAATATACAACCTTCCTGCAATTTTAGCAATGAATGATCCCATATATGGTTCTGCTGTAACCAAAAAACTTGGAAAGGTCTTAAATGATCAAGACATGACGGAAGTCAGTGACCTTATAAAATCCACGGATTCAATAAAAGAATCTTTAAAGTACATCGAAAGTTACTTAGAGATATTGATAAGTTCTACAAAAAATATAAAATCAGAACAGGTAAAGGAGTCTTTTGTGAACTTAGGAATACAGCTTGCAGAAGATGCCAGAGAAGTTCTTACTGAAATTTGAACTGAGAGAATCTGGATTTCGCTAAGTTTGTCAGCACAATTCTTCACCTCAAGAACACTGTAGTAGACAAATTTAGCAGCAGTAGACAAATTTAGCAGCAGTAGACAAAAGTTAGCAGTATATATTCGATTTCAAAAACAATTCGGCCCTGCTCTTTAGATCATCGAATTAAGTTAAGATGACTAAATCGTCTCGATGAATCAGTTCGGTATTCAAATTTAAAGATTCTTCCGAATTTTTCTGAGACAAATATTCAATCATATCAACCGACGAAATTTTTGCTATTCCTTTGGCAATCTCTTTGCCAGCGTCTGAAATCACATCTATTGCATCTCCGACTTCAAATTCACCGCCAACTTTGGTTACCCCTTTGGGCAATAAAGATCCGTTAGAAGATAAAATGGCATCTAATGCTCCTTGGTCAATTTCTACACTACCGTGACTGGCTTTTGCAAATGCTATCCATAGTTTCCTAGCATTTAGTTTTTGAACTTTTGGATGAATAACCGTACCCAGGGCTTTGTTCTCCAACACTATATCAGTTAATATATCTTTTTGATTTGCCCCTCCTATTATTACCTTCACTCCTGACCAAGTAGCAATTTTGGCAGCCGCAAGCTTTGCCACCATTCCACCCGAACCTATTGAAGAGTTGGTGTCAGATGCCATAGAGTGAATTCGATCGGTCAATTCATTGATTTCTTTAATCAAAGTTGCTCCTTCATCGACGCTAGGATCAGAAGTAAACATACCAGATATGTCAGTCAACAAAATAAGTAAGTCCGCTTTCAACATATTAGCCACAAGTGCTGCAATGCGATCATTGTCCGAAAATCTAATCTCATCAGTTGCCACAGCATCATTTTCGTTAATAATTGGTAATATATCCATTGATAGAAGGGTTGTAAGTGTATTCTTAGCATTTAAGTACTGATTTCTATGGATGAAGTCATTTGGAGTCAACAAAACTTGACCGACTAAAACGTCGTGACTGCTAAATGCATCGCTGTATGCTTCCATAAGCTTGAACTGTCCCACAGCAGCCAAAGCTTGCTTTACGCTAAGATCTTCTTTTTTAATATTGTTTGAATCTGCTAAATGCGTAATACCCAAAGCCACTGCACCCGAAGAAACCAATACAACCTTATGTCCGTTCTTTATTAACTTTGCTACTTGGGCACTTATATTTTCAATTAATTCTAGGTTTAATCCATTGTCGGTGTTTACGACACTTGATGAACCTATTTTTACTATGACCAACATAAAAGTTTAAAAAATAACAAATTAAAAATAAAACTCGAATCGAAAGAAAATCTTAAGGTTCCCATGTAAAACTAAAATCGCCTACTATAACCGTGGCTCCAGATTCTGCTCCAGCTTTCAATAACTCCTTATTTAAATTTAGCTTATTTAATCTTTTGTCGATGATTGAAATAGCTTCGGGGTCATTTAAGTCGGATAGTCCAATTGCTTGTATAGCATCTCTTCCCGTTACCAAAAAAGTGTTATCGTCGGTTTTTGTAACTTTTAGACCTTTCGGTATCGGTTTGTAAACGGCTTCTTCGTCAGAATTTACCTGTCTGTCAGCAAATTCAAATTTTTGCTTTGCCACCAAATCCGTCAATTTAAAGACGAGTTTGTCTAAATTATATCTGGTAATTGAAGAAATTTGAAGGTCAAATTTAACCGTAGACAATATCGCATTGTCATCCTGCTTTTGGTCAAATTTAGACCCTACTATCAAAGAAGGTCTAGCCAACAGTTCTTTTCTGTATTTTCTAACTTCGGCTTTTAATATTTTGACCTGTTCTAATGGTGATTTATCGCAAAATGGCGAGAGGTCTACTAGAAATACCAGAACAAGAGCTCTTTCAATATGGCGTAAAAATTTGTGTCCCAAGCCTTTGCCGTCAGCTGCACCTTGCACCAATCCGGGTATATCGGCAACTACAAAGTCACTTATTTCACCTTCGGTTTTTACAACTCCCAAATTAGGTCTTAGCGTAGTAAAAGGATAGTTGGCAATCTTGGGTTTGGCATTTGATATTGCGGAAATCAAAGTAGATTTACCTACATTTGGGAATCCGACCAATGCCACATCTGCCATAAGCTTAAGTTCTAAGTTATACCAAATATCTTCGCCAGCCTCACCCTGTTCGGCAAAACCTGGAGCTCTTCTTTGATTCGTAAGAAACCGTGCGTTTCCGAAGCCTCCACGACCTCCTCTAGCAGCCACCCAAGTTTGATTCTCTGTAACCAACTCCTGTAGTATTTCGTTTTCAACTGTTTTAATTACTGTTCCTACCGGTACGTTTACGACAGTTGATTGTCCCCTTCGACCAAACTTATTTTTCGAGGAACCGTGAGCTCCGCTATCGGCTCTTCTAAACGGTTGATCTCTGAAAGCCAATAAAGATGAAATTCTACTGGATGCTTTTAGTAGTACATCTCCGCCGTCTCCGCCGTCTCCGCCGTCAGGTCCTCCTTTGGATACGTGAGCTTCCCTTCGAAAAGATACTGCACCAGCTCCTCCATTTCCAGCTTTGGCATGAAGCTGAGCTTCGTCGATGAATTCTGACATATATTACCTTAATAAATTAGGTCTACTACACCACGACTCAACACACTGTCGCAAGATTTAATAAGCGATCAAGTTATAAAGCAGTCGATTTAAGTTTTGCTTCAAAAAAATCTTTTATTTATGATTGTTTAAAGCGGATTCAAAATCTTTTAAGCTGTTGGAAGATATTCTTTTGTTGTTTAATGTAGTGATTGTTAAAGGCTTTGGTTAACTCTTGTAAACAATAATATTAACAGCAGTTGAACTGTTACTATAACTTCATGTTTACTATAACTTCATGTTTACTGCAATTGATATTCTTACAGTTTTGTGATTTAGCAGTTAGATTTTCAAACTAGTAACCTTAAAAAATATTTACTGTTTTACGACCTTTTTTGATACCAAAGACAACTTTTCCTTCGGACTTTGCAAAAAGTGTATCATCGCTACCTCTTCCTACGTTAGTGCCCGGAAAAAATTTAGTTCCTCTCTGCCTGACAATGATCGACCCGGCTTTTACTTGAGTTCCACCAAAAGCTTTCACTCCAAGCCTTTGAGCATTCGAGTCTCTTCCATTTTTGGTAGAACCTCCACCTTTAGTCTTTGACATTTACTTCCTCCTGAAAAGTTGATTTACTACTTGAGTTCAATTGCACCTATTTCAATTTCAGCATACTTCTGCCTATGCCCCCAATGCTTTCGCTGATTAGACTTTGATTTATATTTAAAACCACGTATTTTCTTTCCGGCAGTGAAATCTGTTATTTTCGCTTTAACTGACGAAGAGTCCAATTTTTCTTTTTCGACTATAACCTCAGATCCGTCTATTATTGCAATCGCCTTCAGGTTAATTTCATCGTACAGCTTAAATTTTTCATCAAGCAGTTCAACGTTTAACTTTTCACCAGTTGAAACGGTATATTGCTTTCCGCCTGTCTTAATAATTGCTTGCATTTTTTCCTTTTAAACCAAATAAAATAACTTTAACTTTAAAAAATAACCTTTTTTAACTGTCACTGTATAACTGTCACTGTTTACCTGTCACTTATAAGATCTCAACTATAAATTATATTAAATGCCAATTTTATTTCAGATTTATACCATTTAAGTTTTACATAAATGTTGTTTTACATAATTGTATTTTACTTAAATGTTATCGCCTAATTTAAATAGCTTCAAATCAAAACCGTAAGTGAAAATAAACAGTTCTCAATTGCCAAATTCTGAATTCAAAATTCACTTAACTGTTACATAACGCAGTGCTTATCGGAACAAATTCTAAATTGAAAACTAATTCAAATCTCAAAGTCAATTCTACACTTTAACCTTAATTTAGTTTCCATAAGAAGGGCCGTAGTACGTTCCAGCTTGAAGTAGTACGTTTACGTTCCAGCTTGAATTTGTTGCAGAACTTTATTACAGAATATAGTTTATCAGTTAATTATAC
>JAJYVQ010000077.1 GCA_021791915.1 Actinomycetes bacterium
ACATATCATTAGCTTTTTTCAAATTGACGACTTCAACTGAAAAAATCTATTCAAGAAAACTAACGTTCAATTACATTTGCTGTAATTTGTCAGTTTAATTTGTCACTGTAATTTGTCACTGTAATTTGTCACTGTAATTTGTCACTGTAATTATTGCTGTACTTATGATTTACTATTGCTTAAAAGTTAAATTATTACCTCAAGTCAGGAAACATCTTCGAACAGTATGTTTAATACTGATTGCTATTTACAAAGAACCTGCAATCTTGACGTGCCGAAACCATAGGATGCTTTCGTACAAATAATATACCAATCAATTCCGATATGATCTTTATTGACTAAATTATCAACATTACTACTGGTGAACACTGCACTACTTAGCGAAAAATATCATACTCAAGGTAATTTTTATTAGCTATTATCACGTTAGGACATTTTTGTTTCAAAAGAAGATAAATTTTAAAAAAGAATTAATATGGTAAGAGTTGTAGACAATATTTCAACTCAAAATCAAGAAGATCTACAAATATCAAGAAAAAAAAGTTTTGAAGATCAGTTGAGTAGTTTCGCAGATCGATATCTTGGTTTTAAAGGTTTGCGTTTTGATAAGAGGGCTATCTGGGGCATCTATTTAGCAGTGCTTATCGTCTTTTTGCTTCAAGCTCCCGGTAGAGAAGTATTTGATACCAAGTTGGATCTTATAGTCAACCCAGTTGGATTGATGAGCTCACTTTTACACGTCTGGGACGGTGCCAGATATCAGGGATATCTGCAGGATCAGTATATTGGGTATGCGTTTCCGATGGGTCCGTTTTTTGCAATCGGCAGTTTAATGTCTATTCCAATGTGGATTGTCCAACGGCTCTGGATGTCAGCAGTTTTTACCGTAGCATTCTGGGGAATGATCAGACTCTTGGAAGAGTTGGACATCGGCTCTGGCCCGACCAGACTGTTTGGCGCATTGGCCTTTGCGTTGTATCCAACTTTTACGATACTAATCGGTTCGACGTCATATGAAATATTGCCGGGTGCATTACTGCCACTGTATCTACTGCCTTTAGTTAAAGGAACTAAAGGTGGTTCGGTGGCAAGAGCTGGTTTAACCTCGGCTTCCGTTGTACTGTTTATGGGCGGTGTTAACGCAACTGCGACTGCAGTAAATATGTTGCTTCCACTAATGTATCTTTTGACCCGCAAATTTAATCAGAGAACTGTAGGTATTTTAAAATGGTGGCTATTTGGTACTGCTTTGGCAGTACTATGGTGGCTTCTTCCTCTTTTATTTTTAGGTGGATATGGTTTCAATTTTTTACCGTATGTAGAACAAGCCAGAACCACCACTTCCACAATGTCAGCTACTGAGGTACTGAGAGGTGCTGGCAACTGGACTGCTTATTTAGATTTCGGATTCCTAAAACATACTGCAACCGAAGTTTTAGCGGGGGGAGGAGATCCTAATCCGACATTAGATGCTTCACACCCATGGATACAAGCTGGATGGGTTATTGCAGTATACCCTATTGCGATTATCGGATCTTGTATTTTAGGTGCACTCGGCTTGGCCGGAATGGCACTTCGAAATCTAAAAGAGGCGACGTGGCTGAGAATTTCACTCGCTTTGTGTGCCATTTATGCTATGGCGGGTTATTGGGGTCATTTTGGAGGACCGCTTTCTTCTGAGATTCAAAAGATCTTAAACGGTCCGCTCGCACCTCTTCGAAATATTTACAAAATTGAACCTTCCATTGCCGTAATTCTAGTCATTGCTTTAGTTCAGCTTTCAGTTATCATTAACCATAATTTGAAGCTCCGCTGGAATAAACATCGCAAAATATCTGCACAAATGTTTTCGTTTGGTTTGGTTGTCATACTTTTGGTTTCCATATCAATTCCTTATCTAACTGGCAAAGTATTAAACGGAAACTCTTTTACCTCAATTCCTGGATATTGGACTCAAGTTGCAGACTTTCTAAACAACTACTCTCCAAATGAACCTGCTCTACTGATTCCAGCCTCTTCTCAAGGTATGTACTTATGGGGAACTACAGTGGATGAACCTTTGGAGCCACTTGCTAAATCACCTTGGACAACTGAGGATATTGTTCCTTACGGAGGTGCTGGCAACAGAAGATATTTAGATGCGATTGAAAATGCATTTAGTTCTGGAAATGCATTTGGATCTATGGGAACTTATTTAGCTCGGGCTGGCATAACTTACTTAATTGTGCGAAACGACTTAAATTGGCAAGCGTCTGGATCTCCCTCCCCTGCTAAAGTGCATCAGGTACTAAATCAAATCGGGTTTGTTCCAGTAGCCAATTTCGGACCGAATATACCATCTCAGGACTATATAACCTCAGGAATTAACGGAACTACTCCGAAGATTGCACCAACTTATCCAGCTGTTCAAATCTATACCTCTCAAGCAAACTTAGGAAATTATATCCAAAACTATCCTGTAGTTTCTCTTCCGACTTCTAAAACTGTTTTAGTCAGTGGCGGACCAGGTTCGCTGATGCAGCTAACGTCCCAAGGCCTTATAAAGAACCAACCTGTAATATTGACAGGAAATTCAATCCCAAAGGGCGTCAATATTAAACCAGTTTGGATTTCAACGGACACTTTGCGAAAACAACAGATAGACTTCGGGCAAGTTAACTCTAACTCATCATATACCCTCACTGCAACGGAAAATGCACCTCTGGGAAGTCCTGGAATTACAGGAGGTGGGCAGGTCAAGCAGATTTTACCGTTTGCTGCGTTAAACCATCAAACTGTAGCTGTAATTACAGGAGTAAAGTCACTTTCTGCATCTTCATATGGATCTTGGTACTTTACCTTACCTCAAGACGGTCCGTTTGCAGCATTTGACGGCGATGCTAAAACCGCTTGGGTAGCAGGTTCAGTAAACGGATCAGTCGGTCAATGGATTCAGGCAAACTTGACTCAGCCAGATAATGTTTCACAAATTTCGGTGGAAATGCTTGTAGATAACAACCCTCAGAGACAGATCGCCACCTCTTTAACGGTATCGACAAATAATGGTTCGATAACCACCCCTATTAAAGCAGTCAACTCTCCTCAGTTCTTAAACGTACCACCTGGAAAATCCACATTTATCAGGATCACAGTGGCTGGTGCTAGAGGAGGAATCCCAGGAGGTCCAGGAGTTGGGATTAGAGAAATTAATATCCCTGGAATAGTTGTCCAGAGATATTTGGCAACTCCAGCTGACGTAGCTCCAAATACAACAAGTGAACAGGCATTTTCGCTGTCAACCGAAGCTCAAAGTGTTAACTTTACTTCTGGTGCTGCCTATCCTGCCTTAGCAAGAATAATAACCCTTCAACAAGGTGAAAACGTTAATATTTCTGGACAGGCGTTGCCCGTACCGTCAGTTGCTCTTGACAACATGTTAGCTCCCAACTCTCAGGTAAAAATTTCAACAAATTCGACTTATGCCAACTTGCCTAGATTCAACGTAAACAATTTATTAAATCCGACTGCCAGCTACGCTTGGATAGCCGGAAATAACAGTGCTGTACTTAACTTAAGTTGGACCAATAAAACCAAAATTTCTCAGATTCGTTTTAGATTTACGTCCAACTTTGCAGCAAATCCACTGTCAGTAAAAATAGAAACACCAGTATCAGTTCAAACGGTCAACATTAACAAAAACGGCTTTGCCAACTTTAATCCCATATATACAAATTCAATGCAATTGAGCTTCCCTAAAGTCCAAAAATTAATTGCTGTCAACCAACTCACAGGCGAAGTGGGTCAGTTGCCAGTCGGACTTTCAGGATTAGAAATACCTGCTCTTAAGAAATTAATGCCTAAGGCATTAAACTTAAATCAAAAGTTCAATCTTAGCTGCGGACAGGGGCCACCTCTGGAAATTGATGGTGCGACTTACCAAACTTCAGTTAATGGAACTTTAGGCAAAATCCTTCAGGCAGAACCGGTAAATCTTAAAGTATGCGTTAACAACCCAATTCCGCTTTCTAAAGGAGTCCACTTTATAGTAAACCAGCCAAGTAATATTCCTTTTTCAATCTCTTCTTTGGCAATAGCACCAGCTGGCTTAATAAGTTCACCAAACGCAATAACTCAGCTGACTTCCAACCGGACAGTTCAGGTGAATCAATGGCAGGACGAACACCGAGCAATTACCATAGGGCCGGGAACTCAGTCATATCTTGAAATTCATGAAAACTATAACAAAGGATGGCAGGCCACGTTAAACGGACAAATTCTAACACCTGTAACTCTAGACGGTTGGCAGCAAGGTTTTGTTGTACCTGCAGGCGAAGGCGGACAGATAATCTTAACTTACTTACCTGACTTTTTATACAACATAGTTATTGCCATAGGTATTATTGCGGTCATAATTTTACTGGTCTTACTAACCCTGACGCTTTTTGGGAAGATAAATCAGAGCCAGGACTTCGAAGAGTCAGCACCAAATAAGATTAAATCAAAAGCGATATTTTTTGTCATCGGATTGATTACCGCATTTTTAATAGGAGGTCCAGCATTAATAGTTGTACCTATCGTTGCATTCATCAGTTACAAAACTTCTGATAGATATATGATTACTAAACTCGCCTTCATCTCGCTCACATTAGCTGGAATAATTTCCGCATTTGATATTGGACTAAATGCACAAAGCGGTGTTGGCTCTTTTGGATACGTTGCACAGATACTTTCTATATTTGCATTAAGCTGTGCTCTTTTACCATCCTTTGACAAAGATAACCAAATTAAAAACTGGCTGAGAAATTAACCCACAGGTGGTGTTATGGAACGCAAAAAGCGCTCTTTCGTTTAGATTGAAAGAGCGCTTTTACTTTTTTAAGTTAAAAATTATTACGCTGCCGCTGTAGTTGTATTTGAAGCATTCGAAGTGGCTTTTGGCTTTGCGGTTCCAATAAGCACAGCTACATTGTTTTTTTCGATAACAACTACTCTATCGTTAACTGCAATATTTGCCTTCTTTATCCCAACAAACCTAGTAGCTGTATTGATCGGAGCAGTTACCGTATTCCCATCGGGAATGTCAACTGTTATAGAAGAAGATGTAATTGCCCCAATAGTTCCCCTGTCAACATTTATTGTAACCCAGGTATTGTTCTTACCCTTAACAATGAACTGATCTTGAACGGACCTTCTGGCAACCATCCTTCCGAATTTTCTTAATTTTACCTGTAGTTTACTGTGGCAACCTTTAGGCTTTCCAGTAGCACTTTGGGCGTTACTCGAAGCTTGCTTCGGGAGACATTTTGCATGGCTTCCCTTAATTTTAGGCTGTGTTGTACTTGCTTGAGTTGTACTTGTATTTGAAGCAAGCGAACTTGACCCCATATTGCCAGTTGCAGCATAGGCAAAAGCCGTCACTCCAATTATTGCCGATAAGGCTATTACTAACGGTAATATGAATCTTTTCATTTTTTCCTTTCCTTTAAGTTTCAAATTTCATCTTAAATAAATTTGAAATTCATTACTCTATATATATTTAAAGGCAAAAGTTTTATATAAATATAATGAATTTGTTAAGAAACTATTAACTTTTCAAATAACTCTTGATTTTTCGCAATACATACTACAAAATCATAAACCGTAAATTCGGATCCAGATTCTTTAAACAAAGTGTACTACCAAAAAAGTTATAAAACGTCTCAAGGTTCGTGTTATTTGGAACAATTTTAACATTTCTAGCCCTGATGACTCAGAAATCTGAATCAAACTTAGCTAAAAGAAATATATTAGACGGATAGCAATCGGGTTAATAAGAATACTATCTTTTTTAATAAGTTAACTGTCTTGTTTTATGAATATTAACCTCTTCTAGCTTTTCCCAGTTAAGTTAACTTAAAACAAGTAACTTTAGACAATTTTTGACAACTTCAGAAACTGTCAGTTAGTTTAGGAAAACTTTTCAAATCTGCTGAAGTTAGAATATCAATCTATTGACAAATTCGTTATTACCGACTAAATCCATTCAGATTCACAACTAATTACCCAAGTTCTATGTTTATTATCCCAGAATTATTAATTCAAGTTTATTATCCCAGAATTATTAATTCAGGTTTATTAATTCAAGCTATCAAAGAAATTAAATAGGTTGCAAAACTTTTCCTTCTACTTCAGGATCCATAGATAAACCAGATCCTACTATTGGATTCAAGTCAAGGCATAACTTTTTTTCTGGATCGAATTTTCTAGACAGGCGAACAGCTGCTATTACATTGTCTCCCAACGTTTCACATGAGAGTACGGTTCCTACAACTTCATCGCTCTGCATTAAATTTATCCCAACAAAATTACTCCCGGTTATATTGCAAGAGTTACAATTCGAAACGCTAAAAAGAGCAAGTTTAATCGAATGTGGAGGCACTGCTTTTCTGGCATCAATTCTTTCCACTAACTCTTGGCCCACATAGCACCCCTTTTTGAAGTTGACCGATCGATCGATCAAATTGCTAGCTTCAACTGGAACTGTTTTTGTGTTCAATTCACTATTAAATTCAAGAGTCAACGTAAGAATCCTAAAAATAGAATTAAGCTTTAAAACTTGCTTATGAATCTCTGGTTGTTCTTTTTCGAATCTTTTTATTTTTAAAACACAATCAGAGACAACTTCAATGGATCTATTAAAAAACACAGTATCATAACAAATACCCTCCGTAACAAAAGTACTTGCGACTGCAAATGGAACCTTATCTGGTAGATTAACTTCAAGCGGTTTTAACTCTTCTTCAAGTTGAGAATAAATTTCTTCTAAATCTAACTTTATTGTGCCATATTCTATCGAATCTAATTTTTCAGCAACAGTTCTGATGCCTTTAAAGTCAAAAATGCTGATTGCAACAGCATCTTCATATAAGTTAATATCAGCTTTTGTTCTAATCAAAAATTTAGTGAGTCTCTCCATCGTACTATTGAGGTTATTAGATTTTACTTCCAACAGGTATGAGTTTTCATCCTTTTTGTATATCCGAACAAAACCTGCCATCGTTCCGTTTGGTTCCAAAATAAAAGACCACTGCGGCCCAATTTGAGTAACTAAATTAATATCCTGAGTAACTTGTCCCTGTAAATATTTAACGGCGTCGGGACCTTCTACCTTAATAAATTGCGAGTTCTTTATGAACATATAAAAATAAATTTTGCGCAGTTTAAGTTATATCGACCATTAAAGAAACCTAAATTCAATAACCAAATTTAACTTAAACAATTCCATTGCTATAGATTCATTTTAGAACCGTCTATAGTAAGTTCAATCGAATATTCTAGTTAATAAATTGCAGTTAAAAGTCGGCGTTCAATTAAATAACTTGTAGTATCTAGATAACTTAATGTCAAATCTTATTGATCTGTTTTGTTGGTGCAATTAATTAGTATCGAATTTCAAATTTAAATTATAAATACTGGATTTTGACCCATCCTTATTTGTTATTAAACTTAAAATTAGCCATCTTTACCGCTTTCAAAATTGCACCAGCTTTTGCCTGACATTCCAAATTCTCATTTGTAGGATCGCTTTCAATCACAATGCCAGCACCAGCTTGAACGCTTGCCTCCATGTTGGGTTTTATAACTAGAGTTCTTATAGCAATTGCCACGTCCAATTTTGAATCGAACCCAATATATCCGATTACTCCGGCATATATCCCTCTTTTTGTCTTTTCGAGTTCATCGATTATTTCCATTGCTCTTACTTTGGGAGCACCAGATAGAGTGCCCGCAGGCAAAGTGGCTCTAATTACATCAATAGGGGTTAAATTCTCTTTCAGGGTACCGCTGACCTGAGAAGTTATATGGATCACATGAGAGTATCGTTCGATTGTCATCAACTCATCAATGCTAATTGACCCGAATTCTGCTATTCTTCCGATATCATTTCTTGCAAGATCTACTAACATCATATGTTCTGCTAGTTCCTTGGGGTCTTCTAAAAGCTCTGCTCCAAGTTTTCGGTCTTCTTTTTCAGTCTTACCTCTTGGTCGGGTTCCAGCAATCGGCCTTGAAATCACACGATTGTTGACAACTTTTACTAGGGGCTCTGGGGAAGCCCCAACAACAGTTACTTCATCAAACTTTAGGTAATAAAGGTAAGGAGAAGGGTTCACTTGTCTTAAAACTCTATATATTTCAAATGGATCACATTCAATCTTAAAATCAAACCTCTGTGACAGAACTATCTGAAAAGCGTCTCCAACTAAGATATGTTCTTTTGCGGCTTCAACAGCTAGTTCAAATTCGTTGTCACTGAAAGTCCTTTCTATCTCTAGTGTTTCGTCGCTGCCAATAAAGCCTTCTGGGTCTGGTGACTCCGGCGACTGAATTTTTTCGACTACTTGCTGTATTTCAGCAATTGCATTCGTATAAACCTCAGTTAGCACGTCATCACCTTTTTCTTTTAAAGAATCTAAATAAAGATTTTTAATGAGAGTTACTTTCTGCTTATAATGATCAAAAATTAAAAGAAATCCAGTTATAAATAAGGCTGCAAGAGGCAGTCGTTGATCGTCTACGGGCACGTCAGGAAGATATTCAACTTCCCTTATAACGTCATATCCCAAGTATCCAACAACACCAGCCGAAACTGGAAGGTCCTCATCTGCTGAAGTAAACTGGTAACAACTTAACAACGAATCCAAAAAATCGAGTATTTTTTCATCTCGATTAAATTTCTCTAAACTTAAGTTTCCCCCTAAAGTTATCTTGTTATCTATACAGATGACTTTGTCAGCTGCACCGAATCCCAAAATCGAATACCTTGAAAAGCTTCCACTGTGATCCACGGACTCCAATAAGAAGCCCTCGTCATCTTTGACCAGTTTTTTGTATAATGAAACTGGCGTAAGCATATCCGAAACCAAATAAGTTTTAACAGAAACTACTGAATTTTTCTTTGACAGATTTAAAAATTCATTTAAATCTGGAATAAATTTTTCCATGAATTATTTTTAAAGGTTAGAATCCTATAACTAATTTAAGTTAAATCTTAAGACCCAGTTCTCGGTAAAAGCAGGACCAATTGCCCGTATGACAGGCTCCCTTACCCTGTTGGTCCACAACTAAAAGTATTACATCTTCGTCGCAATCATAGTAAATTCCGCGAAGATACTGTCTGTCGCCAGATGTCTCTCCTTTTTGCCAATATGCCTTCCGACTTCTAGAATAAAACCAAGTTCTTCCAGTTTGAATAGTTCTTTTTACTGCACTTAAATCCATCCATGCCATCATAAGAACGTGTCTGGACTTTCTATCCTGAACTATTGCCGGTATTAGGCCATCTTCATTAAATTTGAGTTTTTTTAAAATCGATTCGTCAAACTCAAAGGTCTCAATGTCAAAAACCGAAGGAGTTTTTTCGTCTAACAGTTTAACGTACTCCAATTCATTTGCGTTTGACCTACTACTTTCAGAAAAATAACTATCGGAAGATTTGCTATTAGTGTTATATCCTTGAGTACTGTCAAGGACTAAATTATCTTGACTTTCTGTCATAAATAAAGACCCGTTCCCGAATCGACCCTATCTGTTGCAACAGCATGTACGTCTCTTTCTCTCAAGATTAGGTAATCTTCTCCCTTAACTTCAACTTCAAACCTATCTTCGGGATTGAACAGGACTTTGTCTCCCACTCTGAACTGTCTTACGTTCGGACCGATGGCAATCACATCGGCCCAAACCAAACGCTTTGAAAGTTGTGCAGTGGCAGGAATAAGTATTCCAGCTCGAGATCGTCGCTCTCCATCCACACTGGGAATTTGCACCAATATTCTGTCTGATGTCATGATTATGGACTGTTTCGGATTGTCGCTTTTCAAATTGATTCTGCCTTCTCTTAAAATCCGTCGGATAAAATATACGATAAATCTTCAAACAACATTTAAAGATTTAAGTTTTTAAAATAATCTGTAGTTGTTACTGTTCAATAGTTGTTACTGTTCAATAGTTGTTACTGTTCAATAGTTGTTACTGTTCAATAGTTGTTACTGTTAAATAGTTGTAGCTGTTAAATGTTTATTATAAATAACTAAATTAATTAAATCTTATACTAATATATAACAATCACTTTTATATCTGACACGTTTGTGACAAAAAGTGCTATCGATATGGTTTAACTATAAGGCACAAACTTGCCGAGTTCTACCTACTGTCACATTTAAAGCTGAAAGTCAATGTACAATCCCAAAACAAAAAACATCAATTCTGTCAGCCAAACCAATGATCGCTTAAGACGGTTTCACCTAAATCTATCTGCACAACTAATGATATTTATAATTATGGCGGTATTAATATCTGTGTTCCTTTCCAACTGTTCCAGCAGAAAACACGTTTTATCCGAGCCCAAACCACCTGTTACTGTCTCTAAAGTGATATGGGTTAACCAAGTTTGTTCCGCACTTTTTGCTAACTACAATGCGGTAAATGAAGCTACCAACAACTATAAGTCAAATTTTAACGCATCAGAACAACTGACGGTCGCCCAACAGAATCTGGTTAGTTTCTTAAGTCAAGTAGAAGCAGCTTATCTGGCTCTGCTTAATCAAATTACCGCATTAAAGCCTCCAGAAGTATCTAACGGATCGAACTTAAACTCTCAACTCGAAGTGGCAACTCACAATGCTTATGACTCGGTAAATGCGGCAATAGTTTTAGCTCAAAACTTACCCACAAACAATGTTTCAAGCTTTCATGACCAGGCGGCAGAACTTTCAAAACTTTTAAACTCGGCACTAACTAAAGCAAACAATACTATAATCAAAATACAAACCGATTCAGGAAACTCAACTCTAATTAAACTGTTTGCTACAAACAAAAGCTGTCCAGGATAGCTTTAGGAGACCCTTAAAATTGCCTGCGATTACTTTCTCACTTTAAAAGAGTTGTCCTCGAGCCCACGTTTAACTTCATTAATCGATATTTCACCAAAATGAAAGACCGAAGCTGCCAAAAGACCGTCGGCTCCGAATTCAGCTGCAGTAACAAAGTCTTCTATCGTGCCAGCACCACCTGATGCAATTAAAGGGAGAGAAACATTATTGCGAATCATCGACAACAACTCAGTGTCATAACCTGATTTTGTACCGTCCATATCCATTGAAGTAACCATCAGCTCTCCTGCACCTAAGTTTTGACACTCCACTATCCACTCAAGTGCATCCTTGGATGTGGGAGTCCTTCCACCGTTGACATAAACTTCGTAGTTCGACCTACACTTTGGATTCTTTTTTACATCAACTGCTACCACGACGCATTGATTTCCGAACTCAGAAGCAATCTCAGTAATTAAAGTAGGATTCAAAACAGCTGCAGTATTTACGGAAATCTTATCTGCGCCTTTTCTCAACAAAAGTCTGGCATCTTCTTTGGTTCGAACACCACCTCCTACTGTCAGTGGAATAAACACCTGGTCGGCGGTCTTTTCGACTACCTCCAACAATATTTCTCTTTTTTCACTTGAAGCAGTGATATCGAGATAGACCAACTCGTCTGCCCCCGCTCTGTCGTAAAAC
>JAJYVQ010000078.1 GCA_021791915.1 Actinomycetes bacterium
TACCGAGGTGACAACAAAAGTACACTGTCCGATAGGACTGGCTTGTTCACACGTCACTATGGAATTACATGGACCTGGTGGTACACTAAGTGAATCATAACAACCTGGAAAAGACATCTGCATGATGTAGTATTCGAAGTAACTTTGTCCAGGTACGGCTTGGTAGAACGTGTGCTTAGCAGAACAGCCCGTACCACAAGAGAAAAATGCCTTTCCATCACTTGCCAAGAGTTCACTGAAAAAAGTTAGTCCAGTTTGAGAGGCAATTTGTGCCCCATGAAGATAAACGTCATTTTGATTGGTATTATTTAAACTCAATGTCGAAGTCATAAGTCCAAATGCCATTATAAACATAATCAAAAGCAACATGATAACTGCAATTAATGCTTGTCCTGCATTTTTATCACAAGCTGTAACTGCGTTATTTAATTTAAAGCCTCGGGTTTTAATGCTAAAAACACCTTTAGAATGTGACCATCTACGTCTGGTTAAATCATACCCTGATTGAACGAAAATACTGCAATCTTCTTGAGCTAATACTGGTGATATGTGTTTACCGATTGGTAGCTTACAATTTGTCGCAGTTAAAACACAGTTCATGCTCATCTTTGACTCTTTTTTGTAACAATCTGCAAAACTTATTAATTTGTTATCATATTTCATATCTTCCGCCTTTGATTTTTACCTAATTGCTCCTAGATTAAAGTTACTTAAGTAAGTTACTTTAAGATCTAAAGTAAGATTCTCCATTAAATTCATTGAGACATTATTGGACGAATAATCTGTATAACAAGTTAAAGCTTTAGCCGAGGAAAAAAGTCTGCCAATATCAGAGTATAAAATCGACTCCAATCTGAGAAAAAATGGGCTGTTTCTCATATCACGCATCCTCCGCCTCCGCTTGGAACACTGACTGCTCCTCCAGTAGAACTACTGCAAAATACGTTTACAAAATATCCCGAGTTAATCAAAGCAATTTGTTGCCCCATGGAAGATAAATCAAGTGTTAGTTGAATTCCCACAGTTGAAGAACCATACGATGATGACAGCGTTGGAGGATTAGCGGAGTCCCATTTTTGAACCCCACCCACAGTTGCTGTATTTACAAAACTAACTCCTAGACCACTTACATTCGTGGCACTAATGGGGTTATAGCTATTCCCGTTATAGTTAGCACACGGTGTTACTGTTCCAGTCAGAATGTCAGTAGTCGTACTTAACACAATCGTAACTTCGGCAATATTGGTAGGTGAGCCACCTGTGGTAGGTGTGTAACTTCTATTGGGAAATGGGGTAGGGAATTCCAATGTATTCGTAGCAGGCGTATAAACGACATCGTTCGCAAACGTTTGACTTCCACCCGGACAAGGTTCTTGAGATCTTATCATTGCCGCAAGTGAATTCATTGCCTGTTCTGCCTGCAACTGAACTTTTTGCAGAGAAAGAGTATTGTTAAACGACTGATTGTACGTAACAAAAACTGTAAGCGTCAATACTAAGATAATCACCATAATAAACGCTGACACCAACATTTCTATAAGAGTAAAACCCGAGTCACTCCCATGCTCCAATTTTTCCTTCAAAAAATAGTAAAAGGTTTTATTATTGCCACTGTTTATATATGAGGCAGCGTTTGAAGTATTTTGTTTGCCAATTGTTGTAGTATTTTTTTTCACTTTCATAATGCGATTATTCCATAGTAAATTTATAAATTTAAGGACAAGAAAAAGCTCCCTGGGTAGTCAATAGAGTCGATTCAGAATACTTATAAGTATTAGTTCCAAATGTCCAGCTAACAGTTACTTCAGCACTTATAGACGGAACATTTTGACCTTGAACTTGTTGTGGGCAATCGGAAACTGATATTGTCGCAGTATAAGGAATACCACCAACAGTTTGAATAGAATTCAAAATATTAGACGGAATTGAAGAACTATAATTCCAGCTTATAGATTCAAATGCTTCCAGTTCAGACAACTGTTGAGCGGCTATATTTATTGCAGCCTGCCGATCAACTGCCATTTTAGTAGCTCGCCCTACAGCAGAATAAACTCCAATAAAACTAACTAAACCAATGGCAAGTAAGGCAAGTGCCACAAGCATTTCAATTAGACCAACACCTGCTTCGCTATTCTCATACTCTAAACGAGTTCTAAATCTTAATTTAAGGGACCTCAAAAACACTTTTGCGATCTTCTCGGTATGTATTTTCTCGGTATGTAATGTCTGCACTTTTTTCAATTTGCTATAATAATGTATATACTTTTAAAAAATCTGTCGATTAAATAGTAAAACTAAAGGTATAAATATACAACTGCAATTTGGTTACAATTATGTGACGATTTGATGACTTTTGAAACGTAACCCAAATTCCACCAACTTAATCATCGTTAGTAAATATTTTCGAGATTTTAATTTCTTAATTTAGACAACCTGGAAATTAACAACTATCCGATAAAATTAAACTTCTTCAAATTTACAAACATGTGCTTACTCGCTACTAACAAAACGCAGCAAATAGCAGGTTGAATCTGTATTTGAGGGTAGATATTATTGCCTTAATTTCCTCTACGTGACAACCTTTATATGACATAAGTCTCAAATTATTAAGTCTTAAATTATTAAGTATGTTTACACTTGCTGCCCTACAATTTATTCACTAAACTACTTTTTCGCTTAGGTCATTAACAGAATGATTTAGGTAGTATCAAATATTGGAGAGTTGAAGTAGCGGAACAGTTGATACATTTGTTAGCCGACTTAAAACTACCTATCTAGGATTGCCCATTAAGAAGTTACTAAACTTCAAAAAGTGACCTTGACTTAGGGTGGTAACTTGATTAAGATTAATCAGTATTATGACTTCTTTTCTCGGTCCAGTATCAGACTGGAAAACCGACTTTGACGTTCTAGATGAAAAATATATACAATTTCCATTTTCTATTTGGGACGAATTAAGAAATACTTGCCCCATAGCTCACAGCAACAGAAGGGGTTCAAACTGGTTGCCTACAAGTTATGAAGACGTAACGCAAATTGCCCACGATGTCTTAAATTTCAGTTCGACTCAAGTACTGGTAATTCCATTTATGGAATCACGAGCAAACACCGACGATGTCGGTGCACAAGTATTAGGTTATGGGGCACCTCCCATAACATCTGACCCTCCATTGCATACCTGGACTAGACGACTAATCTTACCTTGGTTTTCACACGCTAAAGTCGCCCAATACGAGCCCTTGACTTTGGATATCTGCAACTCATTGATCGACAATTTCAAAACCGACAAGTTTGTAGACGGTGCAGTTCAATACGCACAGCAGATTCCCGTTAGAGTGATAGGCCATATTCTTGGAGTTCCAGAATATATGACAGATACTTTTACCACATGGGTAAGAGGTTTCCTGGAATTTGCAGACAACTCTGAACAGAGATTTAACAGCATCAAAGAGTTAGTACTTTACCTTATCTCAGTCATCGAAGAAAGGAAACAACTTCTTTCCGATAACGTGAAACTAAACGACTTTATAAGTTATTTAATCGAAGAATCTAAAAACAATACCCAAATTAATGACGCCATTATCTTGGGGATGTCACTTCTGCTTTTGATTGCTGGAATAGATACTACTTGGTCGGCGATTGGATCTTCACTTATGCACTTAGCGCAGAATCCCCATGATTTAGAACTTCTAAAGTCAAATCCCGAGGTACTTGACACTGCAGTTGAAGAGTTTCTTCGGGCTTATTCTCCGGTTACAATGGCACGAGTTGTAACCAAAGACTTAGATTTTAAGGGATGTCAAATGTCAAAAGGCGACAAAGTTCTTATGAACTTCCCTGCGGCAAATCGCGATCCTGCTGTATTTGAAAATCCAAATAAAGTAGATTTGAATAGAAAAATAAACCGACATGTTGCATTCGGGTCGGGAATTCATCGATGTGGCGGCTCCAATCTTGCTAGGATGGAGCTCAAAACATCAATCAAAACATTCGTTAATAGAATGCCGAATTTTAAAATTGCAGATCCTACCAAAATCGTCTTAGCTGGTGGGCAGGTTAGGGGGCCTAGAGAACTCCCACTGGAATTTATTTAACACTGGAAACTATTTAACACTGGAATTTATTTAAACTATAAACTATGAAAATTTTTGTAGACGAAACTAAATGTCAAGGTCACTCACGATGCTATTTAACTGCTCCAGAACTTTTTGAAATCGACGACTACGGTCAGTCCCATCCTAAAATTACAGAAGATATACCTGCCGAACTAGAAGAAAAAGCTAAATTAGCCTGCGAAAACTGTCCAGAATTCGCAATTACAATAGATGATTAAATCCAGCTACTAATTACTATACTTCGCTACCAAGAATGGCAATTTCAACACCGTGATTTTCCAACCACTTTAATGCCATGTCAACATTTTCAGAACTTCCGTCCAATTCGCAAACCAACCACCCTTCAGAATCTGTTACACCCGCTTGACGTATGTTAATCAAAACATCGATTTCTTTAGCCAATTTCGACACAATCGGTTCAGTCACTATCTCTTCTGGGTAGATTAACTTTAACGGCAACTTAACCACAACTATTTACCTAAATTTTGAAATATCCACGGTTACTTTAACAAACCCTATTTTTCTAAATTCTGACTTTATGGCAAACAAAGTATCTTTATTGCCTGACAACTTCTGAAAATCCTTAAAGCTAAGCTCAAGTTGAGCAACTTCTCCCCTATACCTTACTCTAAAATCTTCAAACTCTAAAATGTTGAGCACATCTTCAGCCATTTCGACTTTTTTCAACCTTCCTATCGTAACTTTTGTACCAGTTGGAATCCGGGATGCTAAACAAGCCATTGCGGGCTTAGACCAAACAGGTAAATCTAACTTTTTTGCTAGGTCCCGAATATCTTTTTTATTGAAACCTGCGTCTAACAGTGGAAATATTCCTCCCCTCCGTTTGGCTACGAGTTGACCGGGACGATAGTCATAAAGATCATCCAGATGTATTCCCAAAGCTACTTTCGAATTGGTAGCAGTTGCTATAGGTTCAAGAGCATCAAAAAGTGAAGTCTTGCAGTGGGCACATCTGTTCGTATCGTTCTTTACATATTCAGGATTGTCAGTCTCGTGAGTCTGAACTTCTAGCCAGTTCCACTTTTTTATATGGGCTAACTCTCTACATAATTTAAACTCGCTACGAGGCAACGATGCCGAATTTGCCGTTACTGCTAATACATTTTCATTTCCTATCGCATCTACAGCCACTTGAACCAATAGCGCCGAATCCACACCTCCGCTAAAACCCACAACCAGCGGTTTGGCAGATATGATTAAATCTTTTAGAAACTGTTCTTTCTCAGCTAACAATAGTTGCCCAGCCATTTAATTCAATTAAATCTTCGTAAGAATTGACAACAAAACCAAATATGAACTCTCCAAATTCTGCATATTTAGCCGAAGCTTCGTCATAGCGCATCTCATAAACAACTTCTTTTAAATCAGAAGGAGTTTTAGCAAAAAGCGTTACGCCCCATTCAAAATCGTCAATTCCCGTAGAACCAGTAACCAATTGAACTACTTTCCCAGCAAATTTACGTCCGACTTTTCCATGGCTACGCATTAATTGATCTCTTGCTTCATAGTCCAATAAATACCAGTTATAGGATTTATTGCGTCGTTTTGACATGGGATAAAAACACCAACTATTAAAACCAACTGGAGGTAACTTAGGGTAAAGCCTAGTATTTTTTAAGTGATCTGGCATAAATTGAGCATATTCGCTAACTTCAGTAATTGATACGTATGAAAACTCAAGGCTAAATCCATTACTTAAGATATCTCGTTGAAATTTTTTTATCGCAACCAGATCTGTTGATAGCAACATAAATATTGCTTCGGAATGCGATCCTATAGGCGATATATACACAAGTTGATTCTCGTCAGTTGTGAATTTCTCGCAAGCCTCCTTAAGTCTTAAAATATTCGGAGCCCCATAAATTTTTACCCCCAAATGCACAACCATTAATCCTGTTGTTGGACCCATAATATCTAACACAATCTAAAGTTTATATTAATGCAGCAGTAATTCGTTACAAATTGATAGCTTCATCACTTAAAAAATTAAATAGGCACCAACATAGGTGCCTATTTAAAACCATATTTGACTAGACAGAACAGCTAAATTAATAGTCGTCCATGCCTCCAGGCATTGCAGGAGCCGACGGTGGTTCGGGCTTGTCTACAACTACAGCCTCTGTAGTTAAAAACAAAGCCGCAATCGAAGCAGCATTCTGCAGTGCGGATCGGGTAACTTTAGCAGCGTCAATGACTCCAGCTTTTACCAAATCTTCATAAACTCCAGTAGCGGCATTCAATCCTTCTGCAGGATTAGAAAGCTGTTTTACCTTATTGACTACAACGCCACCTTCCATACCACTGTTGACGGCTATTTGCTTGAGGGGTTCTTCTACCGCCCTTGCTACAATTTTTGCTCCTGTTGCTTCATCCCCCTCTAACTTTTCTACCAATTCCAGAATTGCTTTTTGACTCCTTAAAAGTGCCACCCCACCTCCAGGTACGACACCTTCTTCAATTGCTGCTTTAGTGGTTGAAACTGCGTCTTCAATGCGATGCTTCTTTTCCTTAAGCTCAACTTCAGTTGCCGCACCTACTTTCAAAACAGCCACTCCACCAGACAGTTTTGCTAGCCTCTCCTGTAACTTCTCTCTATCGTAGTCCGAATCGGTATTCTCAATTTCTGCTTTTATCTGAGAAATTCTCCCTTTAACTGCGTCATCTTCTCCGCCACCTTCTACAATTGTAGTTTCGTCTTTAGTTACGACGATCTTTCTGGCTTTACCAAGTAAGTCCAGCGTTACATTTTCAAGCTTGAGTCCAACTTCTTCTGTAATTACCTGTCCTCCAGTTAGAATAGCCATGTCTTCCAACATTGCTTTTCTTCTATCTCCGAATCCAGGAGCTTTAATTGCAACCGATCTGAAAGATCCTCTTATCTTATTTACTACTAAAGTTGCTAAAGCCTCGCCTTCAACATCTTCGGCAATTATAGCAAGAGGTTTGGACGACTGCATAACCTTCTCTAAAATCGGAAGTATATCCCTGATAGCTGTGATCTTAGATGCCACAAACAAAATGTAAACGTCTTCTAATACGGTTTCCATCCGGTCCGTGTCTGTAGCAAAATACGGGGATATATAGCCTTTGTCAAATCTCATACCTTCAACTAAGTCCATAGTCATTCCGAAAGTATTTGACTCTTCTACCGTAATTACTCCGTCCTTACCAACTTTGTCTATCGCTTCAGCAATTATTTCTCCGATTTCAGGATCCGCAGCTGAAATTGAGGCTACTTGGGCAATTTGAGACTTATCATCGGTTTTAACAGCTAAATCCTTTAAAGAAGCTACTGCGGTTTCAGTAGCCAACTCAATACCTCTTTTAAGAGACATTGGATTGGATCCAGCTGCAACATTTTTAAGCCCTTCTCTAACAAGAGCCCAAGCCAAAACAGTAGCAGTGGTAGTACCGTCTCCAGCAACATCGTCTGTTTTTTTTGCAACTTCTTTAACTAATTCGGCTCCTACTTTCTCAAAAGGATCTTCAAGATCTATCTCTTTTGCTATAGAAACTCCATCATTAGTAATTGTGGGTGCTCCCCACTTTTTTTCCAATACGACGTTTCGCCCTCTGGGGCCTAAAGTCACACGAACGGCATCAGCTAAAGAGTTCATACCCTTTTCAAGTGACCGTCTAGCTTCTTCGTCAAACAAAATGATTTTTGACACAATACCTCCAATTCATATATCTCTATATTTTCTGCCTTTTACCGATAATAGCATAAATTAGCACTCTCGATAATCGAGTGCTAATTTTATTTTACCGATTTGATGAATGATCCGTGACGAAATAAAAATAATTGGATTTTTTAAATAGCTGATAGGTCAGCTTTTAAAATACTTGGACCATTAACCTAAAACCTCTTAACAGCTTGCTTTGCGGCCTCAGCTGCTTTTTTCGCTGCTGCTTTGTACCATAGATAACCGAACCCAATACCTAGTACTATAATTAAAATCCCAACTTCCACTGTCCTGTTGGGATTCGAGGGTACGGCTTCGGTAACCGAAACTTTTGGCTGATCTGAATTCAAAGCGTAATTTCTTTGTGACAATACGACAGAATTGAATGAAATGGCATCTATTGAGTCGGTTGAAGATTCACTCACCACAAAATAATCCACTCCATTTACCGAAAAAGCTGCGATTTGATCTGTAAGATTGCCAACGAAAGTTCCAATCTTATAAGGATAGGTGATTGTTCTTCCACAACTTAAACAAATGTCTGCTATAGAGAATTGAGAATTTAAACTTACCGGTGAACTCAAAGCAGTAACGGAACTTAAAAACTGCTGAACCAGATTATTCAGGCTTGATTGATCTTGCGTATATATAGCTTCTACTACGAACAAGTTAAATTTATTGGGAGTCGATTCTAGGCTATTTAAGCTTTGTCCCTGTGGGGTATAAGTTCTTATATATGCATCGACGTTTTGGGGAATATAAGTTAAACGAGAAGGTAGTTGGGGGAAATTTGTAATTGGGAACAGATTTCCAGTAGTAATAGGTGAGTTTAAGTTAGATACTGGTACTGGCAAATAATTTCCCAAAACTTTTGGAATGATCATTATCGATAAAACGGGTTGATTAACCACCAAACCGTTAGCAGCATTAGGGGCAAATAAAATAGCAAAAACTGTCACAATCCAAATGCACGTAATCTTTACGAGTGACAAAGACGTAAATCTTATACTAATTGGATGCTTATTGGATGTCCTTTGGATACTCATTTTAATGGCTTTAAATCCCAAAGCTATTTACTTTAATTCGTCTTTAAATTCAATCATTCAACTAATGTTTGACTCACGCTTAGTATCTGAACTTGCTTAATAGATTTGCTTAAAGAACTTCAATCAATCAAGATATTAGATAACAATTCATAGCTGTATTAATCTCTTTAATCTCTTTGAATTATTAAAAATAGACAGAATTATACTAAAAGCCAAGCTAATAATATCAAGTTTTTACCCGCCGGCAACTGCAGGGACTACAGAAATAACTTGATCAGATTTTACAGGAGTTTCCAACCCATCTAAGAATCTCACATCTTCGTCTGCCAAAAATACATTTACAAATCTTCTTAATTTACCCTCTTCGTCAAAGACTCGTTCATTGAACCCGGGAAATAAACGGTTAACATCATTTAATACTTGCCCGACCGTCTCGCCTTCGGCATCAATTTGTCCCAACCCGGAAGTCAACGACCTGAGTTGCGTTGGTATTCTTACTTTTACAGTCATATCTACATACTCCTATCTATTCGACTTCTATTTCACTCGAAAACTCTAACTCGCTATAAGCTTCCATGAATGAATTTAGCTTAGGCTCAATTGTAACGGTAGGCCCGACCGAGGATTCGATTGCTTCAACGGTTTTTAGTCCATGACCAGTAATAAGTGCAACTACAACCTCATCTTTATCCACAACTCCAGATTCCACCAGTTTAACCAAATTTGCCACAGTTACACCACCTGCTGTTTCAGTGAAGATTCCTTCTGTTCTGGCCAACAGTTTTATACCTTCCACAATCTCTGGATCACTTGCAGACTCTATAGAACCTCCAGTATTTCTAACTGCTTCCATCGCATAATAGCCGTCTGCAGGATTACCGATTGCAAGTGATTTGGCTATAGTATCAGGTTTGACTGGTCTAATAAAGTCGTCATTTTGTCTAAATGCTTGAGCCACCGGCGAACAGCCAGTAGCTTGAGCGCCTGAGATTCGAACAACTTTATTTGAATTAACCAGTCCAACTTTTTTTAGCTCCTCAAATCCTTTATCGACTTTGGTTAGCTGAGAACCAGATGCTATAGGAACTACAACGTGATCGGGAAGATTAAATCCCAACTGTTCGGCTACTTCAAAAGCTAAAGTCTTTGATCCTTCCGCATAGTAAGGTCTAACGTTTACATTAACAAATGCCCAGTCCGGAACTTCTGAAGTTAGTTCGGCACAGAGCCTATTTACATCATCATAATTTCCTTTGACAGCAATCAAATTAGATCCATAAACTGCAGTTGTAACAACTTTTGCTTTCTCCAAATCATATGGTATAAAAATATAAGCTTCCATGCCGGCACGAGCGGCATGAGCTGCAACGGAGTTAGCTAAATTACCAGTAGATGCACATGCTGCCACCTTAAAACCAAGCTGTCGAGCTTTAGTTAAGGCAACCGATACTACTCTGTCTTTGAAAGACCCCGTTGGATTTCTCGTATCATCTTTAATATACAGGTGAGAAAGTCCCAGTTGGCTTCCCAATCTGTCTGCTCTTATAAGCGGAGTGAACCCTGCACCTAAATCAACGGGCAAGCTATCGGAAACTGGTAACAATTTAGAATACCGCCACATGGTGTTGGGTCCGTTTTGGATCTCTTCTTTAAGTGTAGACGAACTGATTTGCTCATAGTCGTAACTAACTTCAAGTGGTCCGAAACAAAATTCGCAAACATGCAAAGCTTCTGGTTTGAAATGTCGTGAACACTCTTTACATACAAGCTCAATTAAAGCTGACAAATGATCCTCCTCATCGCTCGGGCATTGGCACCATGTCTTTTCGTTCAATTCACACTGAGCAGGTTTGCCCAACATTATTGAAAAATAGTATCACTGGTTGCCGCGGCTTCATAGGGCCCGGTCCCTCGGCCGCTCTGGATGCGGTTCCATAAACTATTATAGTATACCTATGAATGGTAACAAACAAATAGTTTTAAATTAATATAAATAAACTTATCTTTCAAGTATAAGACGTATCTGAAATCTCAACCAATTAAGGTTGTCTTACCATCAAATAAAGTACAGTGAAAAGCAATCCCGTTTCGACGATTGTTGCGACAATTATTAAATTGATTTTTAGTTTAAGGGCATTTAGGCTATCTTGACTCAAGCTTTCTCGTTTTATTTTAACCCTGTCACCTAAGTTACTTTCATCTAAGTTACTTTCACTTAAATTACTTTCACTTAAATTACTTTTAGCATAGAGATTGCTTCCAAAGGGAGTTGTTTGATTCGCAACTTCCAAAAACTCTTGGCTATAATAATTAATGAACTTTGCAATAGAAGTCCAATTCTTAAATAAAATCAGCTCCAGTATTAATGCTGATACGACCCAACAAGCGACGGCTATATATAACCAAATTAAATCTGACTGAAGTTGTGAGACGGCAATTAAGGCAGTTCCAGTAATCGGCATCAAATAAGTTACCCTACCTAAAATATTTGATTTCTTTTTAAAGAAATTAAACCTTCTTATCGTAAGCACATTAATTGCTACTTCATTTCGTAGCATTATTGCTTCGCAAAATACTACAATTGGAAAGCCAAGAGTTAAAAAAGCCGAACTGACGTGTATTAATATTAGAAAATTTCTCGCCATCTTACGCACATGATCA
>JAJYVQ010000079.1 GCA_021791915.1 Actinomycetes bacterium
TGGGATCTATCGCATCCATCAAATCAAAATCTTTGGAAATTACTTTGTATGAATTAAGACCACAGGCTGCATGCACTCCACCGCCAGGATATGCTGAAGGTCCACAGAGATAAAGTCCATCAATTTCAGTTCTATATTGCGAAGCTTCGGGGAAGGGTCGGTTAGGACCCATTTGATCCGGTGCAAACTCACCGTTTGAAAAATCTCCTTCCATCATCATATTTTTTTGTTCCATTTGATCTGGTGTATATATTTTTTCAGCTACAACATTTGCTTGAGTCATGTTAGGAGCATAATCTTTCCAGCAGGTAAGGAATCTACTGTTGTAAGTATTCCTGACGTCTTCCCATTCACCAGCTGTTAGTGCAGTTGCTTTAGGTAAGAAGTACCAGCCCGTTGCCGAGTGTCTATTCTTTGGTGCTTGAGAAGAATCCCAGAGGCTGTTAACCCAAGTTCCAGCAGCAGGTTTGGGAAGCCTCCCGTCATAGGCGTCTCTGATATATTGAATAGTATCGTTTTCGTCTTCAAAGCCAACCATAGTATAAAAACAGCGATTTATCTCGGGATCGTATTTAGCGGACTTATATTTAGGAGCTTCATAAAGACAGTAAGCCAACGTACCCAATACATGACTCGGTCCGTATCTGAATGCTTTAGAACGTTTCTTCCAAGTATCACTTAAGTATTCTTCTCCCACCATCTTAAGCATGGTCTGCTTTAAGTCGGCATTTGATGCTACTAATTTAGATGCTTTATATACTGTTCCGTCTTTTAGCTGAACCCCTATTGCCCTCTTGTCTTCTACTAATATTTTCTCAACCGAACTATTTTCAAGCAGATCTACACCGACTAAGTAGCAGGCCTGAGTCATGGCTTTAGCTAAAGAATGAGTTCCGCCCTTGACCATCTTCCAATTTCCCAAAGTCCACATTATAAAAGTCAAAAAAGCAGCTCCCGTACATGCGGTATCAACTGGAAATCCCCACTCGACTGTAGCCCGATAAAGCAAAGCTCTCAGTTCGGTTGATTCGAACAGCTCATCTATAACGCTTTTTGGAGATTTCATAGAGAAGTTCTTGTCAATTCCCAAATCTGAATAAAATGCTTCGATCATCTCCCCTTGATTTAGATTTTCTGCTGCACTTGGCGGGGTATATAAATTTACTGCCAAAAGTGTTTCAATAGACATTGCACGCTTTTTTAACTCAACATAAAGATCAGCATCTTGTTTGCTATATCGGCTGATACTTTCAAAAGTTCGATCAAGCAAGTCTGGTCTGTGCAAAATCACAGGAGGTCTGCCGTCTTTAAACGTTATTCCAGCTTGTGCTTCTGGCATTACGGTTCTGAGCCCTAACTCCTCAAGTTTAAAGTCTTGCATCATGGGCATAATATCGAAAAATTCCATGTACTGCGCATGCATATTGTGCCTAAAGCCGGGCAACACTGGCTCTTCAGTATTAATTCCGCCACCTTCTTCATGCCTTCTTTCGACAATTAAAGTTTTCAATCCGGCACGTCCCAAGTATGCGGCCAAGCACAGTCCGTTATGACCGGCTCCTATTACAATTGCGTCATACTCATTTATACTGGACATTTAATTTATCTTTCTAATATCAATTTCTTAATTTTTAATCGACCAAGAAAAGTCAGATACGCTTTTGTCTAATATCCAGCCAAGTATTTAATTTCAATACTTTAGATAACTTGAATGTCTGTCAGCTATCTAAGCACTACTTTCTAAAGCCTATTTTCGTGAAGACAAGTAACATTTTCACGATAAATAGATATCCTTATACTTACTTACGAAATTTGGTAGCTTCCACCATTTGTCTATTTCCAAGTCTTCGGCCAAGGTATTTGCCGCTATATAACCGGGTCCGCCAATAATTAGTCCGCCAGGGTAGGAAGAAGCTCCGCATAGATAAAGTCCTTCTATTGGACTGCGCCCGCCAACACATGAGTCATGGGGACGAAAAACTCCCATTTGCAACGGATTGTAGTCACCATGTTTAATAGAACCTTTTACCATCGACGCAATACGAGTCTCGATATCCTTTGGATCTTCTATGGATTTTTTTACAACAGAACTGTTCTCAAAGTTAGTCGTATAACTTTGCCAAACTTTAAGCAAGTCGTTGCCTGCTTGTGCTTTATGAGAATCCCAACCGCCTTCTAATTCGTTAGGCACATGACATTGAATAAAACCAATTTCATGTCCTGGCACTCTTGGTAATGTCGGATCGTAGGTGGTTTCAAGTGTAACATGTCCACCCATCTCACCGTTAGCTGTCAGTTTGCCAGATAATACCGCATTAAAATGTTCGATAAGTTGATCGTAAGAATCAAACCCTAAAACCACCATCAAAGCATCGTTTACCCAAGGATCGTCGCAATTATAAATAGGCTTATTTTTAGTTGCTACAGACACCGTAAGAAATGACCAAGGATCCCACTCCCAGTTTTCGGCATTTTCTTTAAGTTCATCTGGCACATAACTTTGATCGATTAGTTTTCCGAAAGTTAAAGGAGGTGGTAATGATGAAAGCACCGCAGTAGCTTTTATAACCCTGTCATCTGCACAAACTACTCCTGCTACGTGACCGTCTTCTATGAGAATATTCGTAACCTCGGAATTATCTAATATCAAACCGCCTGCTTTATGAATCTCTCTAGATAAAGCACCTGCCAACTTATGAGAGCCTCCGTAGCATTGAGCTTTATTTAGACCTCGGTCAATTAAAAGGGGCACCAAAAACCCTAGCCCACTGTCATTGGGGTTAAGCCCCCACATACAAGACATATAGAGCATCAAAGTTTTGATTTTATCGTTTGTAAAGTTTTCGTCTATTATCTCAATTGGTGACATCTCGGTTAGCCTAAGAGCTTCAGTTCCAAACTCGGTTCTTCCTAAAGCTTCTATCATGTCAATAGGAGAAAGAGGGGGCAGGTAAGTGCCAGGAGCCAAAATACCATCGACCATTTTGTGCCACTTTCTCATAAGCTGACCGAAATTCCTAGCATCTTTTGGAGAAAACTTGGCCATTGAGTCTTTTGTATCTTCTATCTGCTGACAGAATACCAAAGAAGAACCGTCAGAAAATACCTGAGCTGTTTGAATATTTGGTTTGATAAAAGTTACACCGTGTGTGGAAAGATCAAAGTCTTTCAATACAGGAATATAATCTACCATGAGATGATAAATGGCATGTGGGTTTGTATAAAAGCCTGGGAACAAAGTCTCTTCTGTAGCAAGACCGCCACCAATTTCATGTCTTTTTTCAACCACCAAAGTTTTGAGACCAGCTTTGGACAGATAAGCACCTGCAATAAGTCCGTTTGGACCTCCACCGACTACTACCACATCAAAAGTTGTTTCTTTAGGAAACTCGTCAAATAATTTTGTATCTGGAACAGCTTGGAAACTGGTTCTCACGATCCGACTCCAGTCTTAGTAGGGGGCATATACCAAGGGGATGGATACCACCAACTTTTTGGTTCAACTATTTCATCTTCAATTAGTATGTGCATTAGATTATATGGAACCGCCATTAGGCAGAGTCCTCCAGGATGAGAGGTATGATTACAAAGATATAAAGAATCTATCGGTGTCTTATAGCGACCTAGCTCTGCAACTGGTCGCATATTAAACCACTGATCTTCCGACTGTCTAGCACCGTACCAGTTACCGCCTGACATTCCAGCATTTCTGAACTCTGAGTCGTATGGAGTGTTCAGATATACATCAACTATATTTGCACCGTCCATATTCGGTGCCAAACTCTTTAAAAGCTTTAGAGCAGCGTCCGTAATCTCTTCTTTATGTCTATTTATTCCCTCTGGTCCAGTTACATCGTACTGTGGAGGTGGAACCTCAAGGTATATGGGAGACAGAATATGATAGCCTTCTGGACACCTTGTATTGTCGTAAACATCATGAGTGCATATCATCATAGTCAGATGCTCAGGTGTAAGTTCTGGTGCTTTCTTATGCGAGTAGGCATCTCTTGTCTGGGTATAAAAGAACTCCATGTTATCAGCTGGTGCAGCCACGCACGAGGGATAAACTTCTTCTGGAAAATAATCTTTATTTCCGTGATATTTAGGAAGCTCTCTGCAGATAACACTTAGAACGAATAGACTTCCACCTTTTAAAGAAACGTCCTTCACCTTTTGAGTAAATGAAGCATCTAAGTGCGACCTAGGTACAAGTTTTAAGAAGGTTTGCTTAACGTCAACTGCGGATATCACAGCTTTGTCTGCCCATATTGTCTTTTCTGGATACGACGCAAGATCGTCGAGTTTGACTCCGACAGCACGCCCATTTTGAACTATTATCTCTCCTACAGAAGCATTTGTTATTATCCTAGCGCCGTGAGCCATGGCACATCGGATAATTGCGTGAGCATAAGTATGCATTCCACCGCGTGGCGAACCAGAGGAGTAACCAACCAACAGGGCACCTCCGAGTGACGGCAACAACATCCCGTCCCAAGCTGGATGAGCTCCGCAGTACCACGCCGCAAATGACTCAAAACATCTTAAGGGCTCCCAACTTATGAATTCATCCAAGAAATCTATAAAGCTCATATCAACAAGTCGGTCGGTCCAAAAACCAGGAAGGAGGTCTCTGAAGACCTTCCACCACGGCAGATCTTTCGGTTCTAATTCATACTCGGAAGGTACTGGAGGTGTCCAAAATAACGATCTTAAAAGGTCTCTTTGCCCATTGTCTCCGAGATTTTGTAAGAATAAGGCTTCTGCACCTTGAGGGTCAGTGCCAGTCAAACTTTTTATGGAATCTACCCCGACTTCTTTATTCCAGCGACCGCCTAAGTTTGCTGCAATGCCATCTTGAGTGACAAGACCAGCCATCGACTGGTAATATACCATGCGAAACCCATACTTCCACAGCTCCAACTGTTCAAATCCAGGAGCTGCTCCACCGTAGAGATAGGTTGCATGGGGATCGATTCTAAATCCAGGTCTTGGTTCCGTATTTTCTTGTCCCCCACCACATTCAGGCCGTTCTTCCAACACGCATACCGACAAACCGGACTTTGCTAAGTAAGCAGCGATTGTGGACCCATTGTGTCCACCGCCTATTACTACTACATCAAATCTCTCCTCATGCACCTACTATCTCTCTTCTTGCCGTCAGGAAATAACAAACAAATGCTTGTGACCCAATTATGTTACGTCCCAAACATCAATATAATTTTAATTAGGTCCAGTTGTTATTGATAGGGTCTTAAGTCCTAAAACCAAAATGCCCTATTGTGGCTCTACTCTGCAACGGAGGCAAAATATTTTCGAAAAAAATACATTATAAGAGTTATAGTAGAAATCATTTGCAAAAAATAATTTCAATATGTGTAACCGTTAAAACCTTTTTATAAGTATTTTCTTAAGCCTTCAGGATCAAAAGCTAAACGGCAAGTAAAAAACTACCTTATTTAAGCCCGCTTAAAAGATAGTCGATTACTTGTGCTGCACTAAAAGAAATAGATTCACTATCTTGATCAGGCTGAACTGTAATGTCAGATGAAGTAAGATCCGATATAGGTCGATTTGAATTTACAAACTTCAACATCTCTTTGGCGGAAGCTTTAATATCATCTCCGATTGTCACTACTGGAGGTTCTTTGTAGTTTTTATTTTCATCGGACCTTACCTGACCAAAACCTGCAGTCGACATAAGTCCATTACAAAGACACAATCTATTTTCAGTTTCCTCCAATTTTCCACCTTTGGCCAAATAGTGACTCACAGGTTCCGCTGGACAGCGAAACTTAATGCCTTGTTCTTCAATATAGACAGCTTCTCGCAAGTATCCAAGATCACATCGTCGTTGTCGATTTTCTACTACGGTTGGTTCTGATAGTGTATTGTCCAAACTAGCAACTTTAAAGGGATATCCGCTCGGTGATGCATAAGGTTCGGTTCTTACCTCGAGTTTGTCGTTAATAGAATAGTCTAGAAGTTGCGATTTTAAATTAGATTCCATTCCAGATTCTTTACAAACTGCAAACAAACTTCCGACTTGAATGCCTCTTGCGCCAAGTGAAACTGCATGTTGTAACTTATCGGGACTTCCGAAACTGCCAGCTAACCAAAATGGAATATTGAGTTCAACTAACTTTGCGAAATTAACTTCATCTCTAGTGCCATAAATTGGCTGTCCTGTTAAATCCAATGTCAACTTACCTCTTGGCGGAGCATTGTGTCCACCTGCAGTTGGTCCTTCAATAATAAAACCGTCTGGTTTAGTTTTTTCCGATTTTGCCAAAAAATAAGCTAGAACATCCGAAGAAACTATTGCTAGAAATACCGGCCTCCTTAGTTTCTCTATTTCAAAGTGGCTTTTTATTTTTTGCACGTCAATAATCTGAGTGGGATCAAATTCCGTCTTAGAGTTACCATCAGGAGGAGAATTCACTACCTTTACGGGATAAGTAACTTTCTTAAATTCAGACAGATCATTGAGCAATTGTGGAATATGACTAGGAATTCCCGCCCCCATTAATACAACATCAACTCCACCCAACATAGCTCCAAAAATAGCTGAAGGCGTTGGAACTTCTATTTTCTGCAAGTAATTTACGCCTACAGGACCATTGTGACCTTTCTTAGCAAGCCATACTTCCGCAAAATTTGCCAAAATTATAATTTCAAGTAAATTTTTGGACGGTTGCATTTTAAACATGGGAATTGAGTGATATCGCTTAGTGGATTCCTTGCCATCTTTGTTAAAATATTTCGACATTACTCTTGCCACAAGATCTTGATCAGGAAAATGCGAATATGCCTCTGTTAATACACCATCTGGATCTCCTGTGCTTAGAATGCGTACATGCACAGCTTCAATTGCAGTTCCTGAGACGACTCCAAGTTGCCCATTAGTTGACACTGCATTGGCTAGCCTCCAGTTGGAAATTGATATTCCCATGCCACCCTGAATAATTTTAGGCAACCCGAAAAGCACGTCAGCATTTGCCCTGTTATACCCATTATTAGAATCGATATTCATAGTAATCACAGTATACCGTTACTAAATGACATTAAAGTTATTAATTGACTTTAGACAAGGCACTATCCAATGTGACTGTAGAAGATGCAGTCGATATTTTGTTTGATAAGCTCCAGTAGTTAAGGAAACTAAAAATATAATAAGTGATAATTTGCGAACAATTAAAATAAGTTGTCCTGCTATTTAAACTATTGAACAGTATAAAGAGATCTACAATTCATGTATTACTGGTATAGACATAGTAGACAGTATTAGCTCAAGTCAATGTCAACTTTATACAGTTATGGAATCTTTTAAAGCAAGTAATTTAGTATTTAACTTGTTACGTATTTAGTAAGTTCCCTAATGTCAACATCGGCAAGTCAGAGATAAACAAGTCGGAGACGGGGGCAGTCAGAAGAAAATATCCTGATCCTGTTTCAGGAAAGTCGGAGGGGACGTTCGGCTGAAATGAATTTTAATGACGATAAAATATTTTATTATGTGACATTACACATAATAATAAAACCGTTTAACCCTCAACCCAAACGGTAGTTCCATTAAGATCATGATTTGTCGAACACGATAGCTTAACCAACGCAACATGTGATCCGTTTGGATTTGCGGTTATGGAAGTCACATTAGGAAAACATAGCATTCCCACGTCTATAGTAAACATAACAGTTATAGGATCGGGAACAACGGGGTTAGAAGCAGTAGGGTTCGGTACTACTGGGATTGTATCCGAACTAGGAATTTCTGCAGTAACCGTATAGATTCCTGAAGTCGTTATATTTATTGGATTACTTTCCACTACCCATTGTCCGCTTGCAGCCCATTGAGGATCTGCAGCAAGTTCTGCTGCAATATTAGGGTTATTTGTTACAGGGCTAGTTATGTTTTCGGCATTATGAAATAATGTAGAAGTAGGGGTAAAAGTTATAGGGCTAGTTGATGTTGTTGTTGCTACAGTTTTAGATAGATGGACCTTAATTGGACTAGAAGCGGTTGCAGGAAACGTAACGATTCCGAAAATAAATGCAACTAATAATAGCGGAAAAAATACTCCCAAAGATTTTTTCATTTTAATCTCCTTATATGTAGGATATGTAGGATATGTAGGTAACTTTTATTTGTAAAGTTAGTTTAAGTTTATATCAACATTAGACTTTTGTCAATTGGTTTTTGCTTAAACTTTCCTTAAAATTTCAATAATTCATCTATAGTTGCCCCCATATTTGGACTATTAAACCAAATAACGGTCGAATTTATTCGACCGCCATTAATCTATCCTAAATATAACTTTATCAGGTTATTGCTACGAAATGGGTTTAATCCTCTAATTTTAAAAACTCAAGAATTAAAATAGACGAATTATGAAAATAGAGAAAGACGGAAGGAAAGTGTTGTTAGAATATCCTAATTTAACTCCACAATACCAACATTCAATAAGAATTATTCAATTCGCTGTTTTAAGCATGCCAAGTATTAAAATATGCAAACTGAAAAGTTGTTACCTGTCCTGTATAAGCAGTTCCAGATAATTATTGGAAATCCATCGTCTGTGGAAAAATTTGTGCATATGCTTTTGTTGGATGCTGATAGGTAAACACTTTCGTTAGTAACATCGATGAAGTAACTATTGTTAAAACTGAGATTTACTTCAAATAAAGCGTAATTTGCTTTATTGGTATTAATTATCCCTTAAATTTATTTTGGACTACTATTTCCCTCAATTAAAATAGTAGAATTGTCATACGGTTGTGTTACCGTACAATTGACTGGAATAACTACATTATAATTACCACTTGAATTTATATTCATAGTCTCTAAACCTGAAACATGACATACTTTACCAAGATCTAGAGTCATTCCAATGCCATATATCGGTAATTTCCCAGTTGCCATTTCGGACGGCGTTGGACCAAAAGCTGATAAATCTGCATTTGGCACTGTTGCTGTAAATTCATACTGCCCACTTGAATCTACATTAAGCGGATTTGATACTACCACCCATTGACCCTTACTGGGAGTAAGTTGGTCACCTAGTGATAGAACGTTTGTTATAGGACCTGATGGTACAGAAGCGGTTTTAGATAGATGAACCTTAGCTGGGCTACTTGAAGTAGTGGCAAACATCGTAACAATTCCAATAACAACTGCCAAGCATAATAACGGAGCCATAACTAATAAAGACTTTTTCATTTTTACCTCCGCATGTGCGGGTAACTTTTGTTTGTTAAGTTAATCTAAGTTTACAACCAAATTGAACTTTTGTCACGTGGTTTTTGCTTAAACTTTCCTTTAATTGGCGTTTAATTAGCTAATATAACCATCAGTAGGCTTTTATTACCCGTTTGTCGCACTTTCCTCTATCCTTGCATACAATTGGTTAATACGTCAGAGTTTGTCACTACTTTTAATATGTAACTATATGCATCGTGAAGTATAGTAATTAATTAAGGTTTCAATTGTAAGCTTTTTGGTGTAGGTTCAGAAGAGGGAAATAAAATCAAAGATTCTACAAAAAACGTCACGGTGATATCTTTCTAAAGGTACTGTTGCAAATAGTTGCAACAAAAAAGTCTAGTCTTTTAATTTTTAACACTCAAAAACTTAAATAGTACAATGATGTCTGGATTTCAATTCTAATGTTTCAATTAATATTACAAAGTTTCAACACGTGTGCTATAAATGTATTAGAATATTAATATGACTACAATAAACAATTCTTCAAAAATGTCCGACTTTCCAGATATGTTAGATGACTATAACGTCTACGAAAAAGCTATAGGAACCAACTTTTTTGACTTGGATCCCAACATTAAGTTCATTCTAAAAAGAACTTTAACGAGCGAAGACGACCTAGCCTTTGGAATTACAGTAGGTAAACTTTACGGCGATGTAGTAGGTTCAAAAATTGCCCCCAACGCTGACATTACGGATAAACACGGCCCGGTTTTGAAATCTTACGATGAATGGGGCTATCGCATCAATGAGATTGTTCACAATGAATCATGGATACAGAACAAAGCTGACCTCGTTAGAATCGGAGTATGTAGCCTTGAAACTCACTTTAAAAGAAATATTCCAGCAGCTATATCTTCTATGACTTACTATCTTGTAAGTCAGGCAGAAACTGCACTGCTTTGTGCACTTGGAATGACAGCGGGAGCTGCGGACATCGCCGAACGTTATGCTCCAGTTGACCTCAAAGATAAGATAGTCTCAAAACTCAGGTCAGATGATCCAGAACAGTCTTGGGAAGCGGGGATGTTCCTAACTGAAAGACAGGGCGGGTCAGATGTGGGGGCTAACACTCTAAAAGCAGTTGCCGACGGGAACGAATTCAGACTTTACGGCGACAAACACTTTTGCTCAAATGTAGATGCTGATTTGTTTGTGGTGTTAGCCCGTCCCGAAGGTGCTGTTTCTGGAACCAAAGGTTTAGCCACCTTTTTAGTACCAAGAAGACTCTTCGATGGAACAGATAACGGATTCACAATCAGAAGGCTGAAACCAAAGCTAGGTACCGTAGGAGTGCCTACGGGTGAAGTCCACTTAGAAGGTTCTGTTGCCTGGCTAGCTTCTAAACTGCCAGTAAGCACGGATGAAATTAAATCTACTGATGCAAATTTGCAAGCTGCAACCGACGGGAAAGGTCTAACGCGAATGATGGAGATGGTAAATGGCTCCAGGTTCGGCGTCGCACTAATGGGGCTTGGTATTCATCGAAGATGTTTCTTAGAAGCTGCTATCTATGCAGCGAGGCGCGAACAGTTTGGTGTCAGAATAGATCACTTTCCACTGGTCAGACAAACTTTAGTTGATCTAGTCGTTGAGCTTGAAGCTGGAAGCGCTTTAACATTTGACATCGTAACTAACAAAAACAGCAAAATGGATTCCGACCTTATAGGACGTCTGATCAGAATTCAAATACCTTTAGCCAAACTGAGATGCACGCGATACGGACTAATTGGAGCCTCCAAAGCTCTTGAAATATTTGGTGGAAACGGATACATGGAAGATTGGCCGATGGCACGACAGTTCAGGGATGCTCAATGTCATCCGATTTGGGAAGGAACAGAAAATATAATTTGCAGAGATGTTTTCAGGGCAATTAAATCAGTTCGAGCTCACGAAGCGGTTTTCAAGAAAATAGAATTAAGCATCTCGGAAGCAAAACGTTTTCAATTCTTAAAAACTTTAGCCGAAGTGACCCAACAAGGTTTAGACGAACTTAAAATTGCCATAGATCATGTAGAACACAGTTTTGAAGATGAATCGCAACTTCATTCCAGAGATGTGGCTTATTTCATGGCAGATATGCTTTGTTTGGCAACTTTAATAGACGAAGCCGTCTTCAGCTTAGAAAACAACGATGCCAGAAAAGCCCTTATTGCTATCAGATTTGCAAAAATTCATTTGCCGCAAAATCGACTTTCAAACTTTTTAGATCCCGATAGGACATCGTTGGATCTGTTTGAACCAAT
>JAJYVQ010000080.1 GCA_021791915.1 Actinomycetes bacterium
TTGTTACTAAATAGATATAGCCATTCAACTACTGTGTCACACAGAGATGTAACTTTAGCAAAAACGCTTATTTTAGGATTTCAGAGTTTAGCCAACACCGCCATTTTACAAAACTCTTTAGTTTCTCCCAACCTGGTGTAACTAAGAAAAAGCGGATATAAAAAGTAAAACTTAATAACTTTGAAAACGATTAGCAAAACTTGAAAAGAAAAACAACAGATCTAGAATCAAAGATTGACGATATATTAAAGTAATTCCAAGAGCTAAATTTTAGAATACAAACTTATCAGGGCTGACGAAATATGGCACAAGATGCTGAAATAAGGTCACTGCAGTACAACGTGTAAGGTTTCTAACAGGAATTAAATCCTATTTAATAAAAAAATTTTAAATCTCAAATGATCGCAATGTTGAAAGAAACCTTGACGTTGTAGCTTAAATAAATTTAGGTTCTTAAACATAACTCAGCAGTACTGTTATGTGAATTTTCTTCTGCATTCTTACACCTATACAGGTAACTCTACAACACCCACTAATAAATTATGTTCTTATAATTCACCGTCTTATTTCTAATATTTTATAGTTGACTAGTTTTAAGCGGCAAGCATTTGATCTTATCTGATTAGGTTCAATGCAACATAACCTAAATTTTCAAACAAAATTGAATCAAATCAGCTGTGCGATTTATTTGTTTCAGCTGTTGTAGAGTTTATGAAGTCATGAAAGTTAGAAATGAACTTCATCCCAATTTAATATACACTTATGGCTTTTGCAATAAACTGAAGTACCTCTTTAGCGTCGTGATCGGACCTCCATTTAGCTCTTAACGTTACTGGTCCACGTGGAATGTCAATGAACAAGTTGTTAAGTTTCAGCAATCGATTTATTGGTCCATTCTTAATTCTAAGAGATTGAATTTTAGAAAAGTGAACCATATCGACTTTTGTTCTAAAGATTCCGTACTTAACTGTTATGGTATTATCAGTCATACCGAGCATATGAGCTGGCGCCCAGAAAAGTCCCTTTAAATTTGCGAGTTTCGGTGGTTTGATAAACGGAATATTTAAATTAAATTGAGGTTGACATATCTGTATTAGCGTGACAGCTGTTCCGAAATTACATACTGGTAGTAGCATGAGATTTTGTCTGTTGGTGCGCGTTTTGTTTGAAGTGCCAGCTATATTTATCTGAACTCTGTATTTGTTCAAAATTTTCCAGAAAAAGGGTTGCTCGATGCGAAAAGCTTGAATTCTTTCGAACGGGATAGTTTCATGATTTACTGTTAAAAGCCCCGATGTAATTCTAAGTGATGTATTTGAAATATCAACTTTATATCCTGATAGCCTTGAAAACCGTCTCCATATTTCCGAACCTACCGAAAAAAGCATTGTAACCCCTACTCCTGCGGTGGAACTAATAGCCACTTTTGCTGTGGCAAAAATCACAACTAACCCCAAAATAGGAAAAATTATAAATAGTAAAAATAAAAACGGAGAAAGTACTGGAATAGCCAATTCAGTACTAGAAATCTGATGCCAATTTAAAAACTGTTCTTCGCCGAAATATTCATACGATTCTGAATATCCATAAGGACCTATATCTCCGGAGGGTCCTATACTACCGACAGAATTGTCGGGATATGATGACCCTATGACAAAGGGTGAATCTGGTATCACTTTAGGATACCCCGTAGCAGGAATGCCATTAGCAGCTAAGTCAGTAGCTGGCATACCGAAAACTTGTGGATTCGGAGTAGTTTGATTTTGTGTTAGCTCTTTACGCTGTTTATAAATTAAGAGCTGTTTTCGTTCCAATAGAAGTGATCTTAAGCCAATGGCATCATCTTTTTTTAGATAGGCTATGACAGATTTACCCGAAAGGGAAGTGGCTCCAGAAGCAATTCTTAATGCTGCCATCCCCAAAAATCTTCCCAAAAGTGGTTCGATTACATCGATCGACTGTATTCGGTCTAACGGAAGGTGTTTGACGCCTTTGGTAACAAATCTGAATTGAATATTTAACTCATTGTCTTTTATCCAAAAAGTTCTGAATCTCCAAGTTAAAAACCAAATCAGAAAAACAAGGACCAAATATCCCAGCGTAAAGTAACTTTGAAAAGGATCACCATTAGTTTGCTGAGTTTGAGTTCCAGAAGTGTTCGGAGTAATAGTAGCTATGTATATAAATATTACGAGCGGTATTAATTTTGAAGCGTGTATAAGTATCGAAAGAGGATGAGTTCTCTGAGGGTGTTCCCATTTTGATTGTCTAAAATTTTGATTAAGTTCGAAATTATAGGAACCCGAATCGAAATCCGGTAAATTATTGTTGTCGTTACTTCCTAATGTCACTTTCAATAAATTCTCATAAACAAAATTCTCATAAACAAAATTCTCAAATATCTAATACTCATATACCTTGGAGATGGGCTTTTGTTTTAGAGCTTAGAGAGTCTTTAAGGGTCGCTGCAATGGTGGAATCGATTGCAACTATTTCTGCGTCAGTCGTTGCGGCGGCGGTATGCATTTTAATTTTGTTTATTTTAAGATATCGCTCAATTGGACCAGCTGTAATATCTATCAACTGCATCCTGCCGTAAGGCACGACGGACAGTTTCCGAAAAAATCTTCCATGTTTAATCCAAAGGTCGTCGGCTCTTTCGACGTAACCCCAACTTTTGTAGTTAAAGTAAATAAAATAATAACCAAGTGAACAACACAGTATTAGTAAAAGAAAAAATATCACACCCAAAACAGTGTTCTTCACAGCAATTGAAATTATTATTGCGACAACGCAGGGAATAATGATAAGAGGATATATTCTTAAAATTCTAAGAGCAATTAATTTTGAGGATACTGATATCCAAGGTTGATTGTCAGGAGTCTCAAATGGACTGGTCATATAACAATTTTAAGCATGAATCAGATTCAGTTTGTACAACCCTCGGTAGAGGTAGGACTGGGATTTGCCAAAGCTTGCTGAACTCTTTTAGATACGCCTGTACTTACCAAAGCGTAGCCCACATCATTTTCGGTTGTAGATCTGGAAAATACTATTCCAGCAACCTGCCCATTTAGTGTAAGCATAGGTCCACCTGAATTCCCCGGTCTGATGTAAGCTTGGACCTGATATATGTTTCTAATTGTAGTATTTTGGTTGTATATGTCGCTTCCTTCAGCCCTGAACTCCTGTAGTATTCCACCGGGTTGTGCGTTAAAAGGTCCCCCTTCTGGGTAGCCCAAGATGACAGTTTTGGTACCTGGAGCTAATAAGTTGGGAACGAAAGTTAATGGTGGTTCATCTAGACCGTATACTCTCATAACGGCTAAGTCATACTCGGGATTGTAGTAGATAACAGTAGTTCTATGAAAAACCCCATTTTGATCTTGTACGGTAGGGTTGGGGATTCCGGCAATTACGTGTGCGTTGGTTACAACGTAACCCGCCTTTACTACGAACCCAGATCCTTCTTGAATCTGACCACAACCCTGACCAACTACTTTGACCATAGATTTTTGATCCATATTTACAACCTGCTGTACTTGTTGACTGGAAGCCTCCGTTACGCTACCAGCTGGAAGAGGCGCGAAGTTATTGAATACCGCTGGAAGTCCAGAGTCGTTAATTAAGCTCCTGAAACCGTCCAACGGCAAAGCGGGTAAAGTTTCGTTTAAAGCACGCAGGATTCTAGAATTTTGAATTTGCGAGTCCAATTCGGTTATTGGAGAGTTCGCCATAAGAGAAGCAAATATCCAGCAAAACAGAAGTGTTGCAACTACTGCGACTAATATTCCTGCAGTTGTATCTATAGTTTGAAGACCCTTTCTTTTAAACCAAAGGTGAATTTTAAGACCTAATAAATGTCCTAAGGATCCCACTATAATTGCGGGAACGAAAAGTATCAACATCCCAACAAGGAGTTTGAAGAAGTGAGAATGAATATCGTTGGATATGTTCAGCGCAAAGAATTTTCCTGCAAACCATCCCACAGCTAATCCGAGAAAAAACCCGCTATAAGCAAATATCAGAGTGGATCCACCAGACCTCCATCCGTTTACTGCAGCTATCGCCACAAGAATTAAAACTATAAAATCTGCTGCATTCACGGTCTTTTATTGATTATTTTTTGGCCTATATCTGTTTTATTGATATCTGGTAAGTTGTTGAGTTCCTTGTCTTATTTTCCTGCTTAAAGTTAAAATGTTTCGATTTGTTTAAAACTGTAGTTTTAGTACACGATTTATTTTTTTAGTCTGAACAAGATACTAAGACAATTCTACTTTGATTATAAGCTATATTTTTTAAACTTAGAAATCAATTTTTTACAACTTATTTTACAACTGAATACTTTGGAAGATAAGTGGGTTAAACCAAAGGTTTTAAACTGGTTCTATTTTTAGGTCCTCAAAAGTTAAAAGTGGAATGTATCTAATTCCTAATTTTTCAAACTCACTTTTTGCTAAAGTACTGCGATCTAATATACAAACCGCAATTGTAATAGATGCGCCTGTTGATAAGACTTGTTGTGCCGCTTTAATCAGAGACGTTCCTGAAGTTACCGTGTCGTCCACTAACAGTACAGAATCGCTGTTGGAAATTTTATAACCTTCTATAGAATTTTGAGTACCATGGTCCTTAGATTGCTTTCTGACTGAAAACCAGTTGATGCCTGTCAGCAGTGATACTCCGTGAGATATTGGGTCTGCTCCCATGGTCATACCTCCAACGGACGTAATTACCATATTATTCTTGTGGGTTGTGTCGGTTAAAGACCTGTTATCTGTGAAACTTTTACTCATAGAAGTTTCATCAGTAAAAATATTAGTAGCAAAATCGTATCCCGAAGCTTTTAAAGTTTCCGCAAGATACAAACAGGCTACTTTTAAATCATTTCCATTTGAAAGCCCGCACCGCATGTCCACATAATCGAAACTTGTTTTCCCCGAAGCTAATTTAAATGGTATCTCAGAACGGATATATGCTTTTTTAAGAACTATATTTAGAAGTTGTGCTTTGAGATCTGTCACTCAATCAATCATAATAGAATCTACGGCAATCATAATAGAATCTACGGCAATTATAATAGAATCTTATAGCAAATTATAGCTAATTGGTATAGAGTGTCTCTAATAAACAGAGACTCTAATAAACAGAGACTCTAGGTGGATTAAATTTCAGTCAAACTACCGATGAATTAATACCTGGTTTAATTCCACGTAGACCCCGCCATGCAAGTTCGGATACATTTTCGGCTAGTTTTGTTGAATGTTCAAACAGAAGTTTCTCTCTTATCGTTTCTTCGGCTGATTCCACTAATTTAAATTCTTCGGAAGCTACCCAATAACGCAGAGCACCCTCTGCCATACCGATGATAGCAGATGCCAAAATGTAACGGTGAGACTCAGAGATATCGACATCTATCAGAGGAGCCAGTACGCGGGCGATTGTTTTTTCGACATTTTTGACAGAACTGTTAAGTTCGGTATCGACGGTTGCATTTCTGGAAAAAAGTAGTTTAAAGGCACTCGCATGCAGTGCCACAAAATTGAAATAAGCTTTAAAACCCTGTTCCACTTGATCTTTAGGAGAGTCACAGTTGTGAGTGGCTACTTTAATCGCATTTATTAAATTGTTTGAAACGGAATCAGAAAGTTCTACGTATAAAGATTTTTTGGAATCGAAGTGCTGGTAGACAATTGGTTTGGTTACACCAGCAAGCTCGGCAATCTCTTCCATTGAGGTGTTTTCATATCCTTTTTTTGAAAATACTTCCAAAGCAACTTTAAGGAGCGTTTCACGCCTTTTATTGGCTTTTAGTCGTTTTCCTTTAGTCTGATCTGTATTTGTAATTGAAACTAGTGACATATAGGCTCAAGCGGAAGTAATATTTTAAAATTTTAGGTACATTAAATTGCTGCATCATTACTGTATCGCAGGTAATTATAATTACTGGAATATTCAAATGCGAATGATTAGTAAAGATACGTCAGATCTATAATAGTCAAATTTGATTTAAATAAACCTTATGACCAATGATAGTTTAAACTAAAAATTCAGTCAAAATGGTTTGTCTTATAAATAATTGAGTGTTAAATAAGTCATTACCTAAATGAAGATGTCACCTACGTGGACTTGGCTTCCTAAAGTAACTTTAACTGAATTATATGAGTTTTGTTCAAAACAAATGATGTTTCTAAGGTCATTAAGAATAACGGTTCTTCTAGGCATTCTGTGGTAATCTCAACTGCCAGGGAATTTTACAGTGGGAATTTTACAGGGTGAATTTTAAGCCTTAACTAAAAAAGAAATTCATTTTTGAAAAAGTGTTACACTATGTTACATAAATCAGATAGCATTTAAGAAAGATCTAAATTAAATATCAGTTAATTAGTTTTGTATTACCTAAGGCTTACATTGGATAAGAAGTTAAAAAACGAAATGAATTTAAATGTCGGTATAGTAGTTCAACTCTGAGGTTTGGAACAAATGAACAGTAGGGCGATTAAAACCAAAAGCAGAAGAGAAGAGTTACTAAATTCAGCTACTGTCGCAATCAGAAAGCATGGTGTCACCGTTTCTATGGACGAAATCGCCAAAGTTGCCAACGTTCCTAGAACCATTTTGTACCGTTATTTTGATGACAGATCTGGATTAAAAAAAGCTATTACAGAGAAATATAAAAATGAAATGAACTTATTTTTGGCTGAGCAGCTTGATACTATTAGGAATGCAGTATTTGCGTCTGATACTATTAACAGAAACGCAATATATGAACTTACCAATAATACGATTTCGAAAGTATTTGAATTTATTCAAAACGATCCAGAAATCTATAAATTTGTTACCAATAGTCAGACAGGACAGAACGATTCTAACTCCTTGACGGATTTCGTGGAGTCGATGTGTAATATGCTGGCATCTTATCTAGGGGATTTTTTAGTTCACCTTAAGAGAGACTCTGGAGTGGCTGAAACTTGGGCATATTCCATTGTGGGAATGGTTCACTTCAGTTCGCTTTGGTGGTTGAACCGTCAATCTATTTCAGATACAAGGGTAGTGCAATATGTAACGGATCTAATCGTCGACGGTATTACAGGATAATTCGATTTCATGAGATGGAAATACCATGAAAAGTGAATAATGTCAAATATTAATACGATCATTAGTCAATATTGTCGTTAAGGAAATAATGCAGAAATTATTCAGATTAAAAGAATCAGTTTCAAACTTATAAATTTACAAATAAAAGAGAATCAGACAATTAAGTAGTAAAAAGTGGCTAGTTAAAAAGTGACAAGTTGAAATGTGGCAAGTTAAAAAGTGGCAAGAAAGAAATATTTGGTGAAAAACATATTGACAGAAAAATAAATCTTCTGGCAATCAATAATTAGGAGGTAAATGAATATGGTACCTGATCAGATTGAAGAAAAAAGTTATGAGATACCGACTTTGGCGGATCAACTCGAAACTCCGCTTAAGACCTTAGATATTCCGAGTTTTGCCGAACTTGGAAGAAACTCTAAATGGTTGACATCACAGGAAGGTCTTTTGGAAGAATTTCTTAAATTTGAAGAAGAACTTCCGCAAGTAAGACAAAAGCTTGTCAAAACCGCCGAAATGCTGGCTAAACCTACTCTAAATCCCTATGGATTGACAACAATAGGTAAAAATGTAAGCAGAGTTGCAACTGCAGGAGCCAAAATGTTTGCTGGTTATCCTGGACAAGTATATAAAAGGCTGTTGTATGGTGAAATTCTTCCAACGAGATCTCAAAATGCTCTTGATAGGTTGCAAGAGGTTATAAAAGCTGGAGGACCATCGATGATTAAGTTGGGTCAGTTTATTGCTTCTGCTAAAGGTCTTTTACCAGATGAGATCGTGGACAGTTTTTCTTGGTGCAGAGACCAGGTTCCCGCAGTTGATTTTTTGACCGTGGCACAGATAATTCAAGATGAGCTCAATATTAAAATTAGCGACGTGTTTAAAGAGATTTCAAGAGAACCGATTGCAGCGGCTTCAATAGGACAGGTTCACACTGCAATCCTTAAAGATGGGCGTGAAGTTGTCGTAAAAGTGCAAAGAAGAGGTCTCAAAAAAAGCTTTATGAAAGATTTGCGCGCAATGGCGTTAATTGCATTTTTAGCCGAAGCAAAGTTCGATGTAGTCAAACAAGCTAATTTGAGCGGATTTGTGGAACTGTTTGCAAATTTGGTAATGCAGGAAATAGACTTTCGGTTGGAAGCAGTCAATATGCTTGAACTTGGTTTAGCTGCCGAACATGCGGGAGTATATTTCGTAGATTTTCCTCGTCCTATAGTAAACATGGTTACGCGTAAAGTCATTGTAATGGAAAGGTTGAATGGTAAACCTTATAATAATCTTAAGTGGGAAAGTCTTTCTAAAGAGGCCCGTTCGAGACTTATTAGGTTGGTAATATCCGGCGTATTGGAGCACACCTTGGTATATGGAGTATTTCACGGTGACTTGCACGCAGGAAATGTTTTAGCCGAAGAGAACGGTAGGTTGGGATTAATAGATTTCGGAATTGTAGGCAGAATTGATTTGAACCAGCGAGCATCACTTGTAAGGTTTATGATCGGCATTGGTACAAATGATTTTCTGATGGAGTTGAAAGCTTTAAAGGAGTTCGGCGCATTTGATAATTCCGTGGATGTTAACGAGTTGGCAAAAGAACTAGAGTCGGAAGTCAAACTTTCAGACAGTATTAAATACACTGAAATCGCAGATCAAGTCGGACAAGTTGTGAGGTTCTTAATGAAAAGACAAATTCAGCTACCTAGTTCGCTGATACTATTTTTTAAAAATCTACTTTATTTAAATAGCTTTATCGCAGCAGTGGATCCCGAAGTTAATTTGATGGGAGAGATTGCCCCAATATTTGAGTACTTTAAGACTAAGTATCCAGATCAGATGAGGGAGTTGACAGAAAATAATTTATGACTACAAATCAAGATTTGGTTCCGTCGTTTATAATTAAAACTTCCAGAACTTAGTATTCAGATCGATCAAATTTTAGAGAATCATCTTTAAAATAGCGATCTTTTAAACCTCAAATTTAGAAGGTCTGTATTCTATCGATCAATTCTATAATCCTTATTTCAATTACATACATTAATCTGTGGCAGACTAAATTAAGCGCAACTTAATACTGTATTTCAAAGTTGTAGAACGCAATCAATGAAAATGAAGCCCCAGACTTCTTGATTTAGTTAATTTATTATCCTGCAATTTCATATTTATGTTAAATAAGACGATAATTATTAAATTAAACAATTTATTAAATTAAACAATTTATTAAATTAAACAATTTATTAAATTAAACAGTTTATTAAATTAAACAGTTTATTAAATTAAACAGTTTATTAAATTAAACAGTTTATTAAATTAAACGATAACTATTGAATAAGGCAGTAATTGCGAATCGGTCATTGCAGAATTGTTGAATCACATAAATTGAAGACGCAGTAGATAGCTATGGTTTATAGGCTTAGGTGTACATTTGATGACAAAAAGCTGAATATAAGAGTTTCGTGGAGCTAAATATTTTGGAAAAAATAACGGTTATAGGCTGTCGAAAGTTTGGGCAAATTCATGAAACAGACACAATATTCAACTATGATTTATTTTTTATACTAAATTATAGGTTTTAAGAAAATAGATTGGTTCAGATTGTATCCTTTAGTTAAAAATCTAATTAGCTTGCTTAACAGCTTAAACTCTGGTATCCGTTTTGTGTACGAGGGTTTGGACTTGGTTGCTCAAGAATATAACCTGATAGATGCGATCTTAGTGACTGAAACATCTGATTTTGGAAGACAGATCTTTAGATTAGGTAGAAAGCCCGTCGAAGAAAATGCGTTTGAAGCCGGTCTTTTAAAGGTGCCTGTTGGATTATACTGCGAACCAGAAATATCGGACTTAGATCAAGGGGTGCTGTTAAATTTATTTGAAATGGCACTGTCGTTCGAACAGTCCAAACACGATGCCAGACACGATAGTCTGACGAATCTGTTAAACCGAAGGTCTTTTGATGAAATTCTCAGCAACTTAAGCGTACAGTCAGGCAGGTACGGATGGCAGTTTGCTCTTGTTTTATTGGATTTGAATGACTTTAAAATAATAAATGATACCAAAGGGCATTTGGAAGGTGATCGCATCTTAAAAGAAGTTGCCCGGATTCTATCGGGTAGTTTAAGAAGCGGAGATAGGGTTGCTAGAGTAGGTGGGGACGAATTTGCTTTGGTATTGGCCAACGCCTCAATGGAAGGTGCTAATCAGGTAGTTCAGAGAATTAAGAATTCAATAGTTGATATTAACGTGACCGTATCAGCGGGTCTCGCTTTAGCACCCTTAGAAGCAACCGAAATATCGGTGCTTTGGCGGCTGGCCGATTCTAGACTTTATAAGGATAAACAGGCTCACGAAGTTGACTTAAAAAGATAAAAAATGGATAAGAAGTACACTGTTGAGATCTCAACCAAATACGATTAATTTAATGATATGGACATAAAATCAGTAGACGAACTTGAACTGCAGATAAGGAAGATTGAAGGAGTAATCGGTGTCAGCTTCTTTATGGATGATAGCGAAGTAACGGCGAATCTAATCGTGACGCCGGCTAGTCAGATTCCTCAAGCGGAAGATCAGGCACGGCAGATATTTTCTGGTTACTACGAAGGCCACCTTAAGTTGCAGTCAACTGGTATACCGCCAGTTCCTAAAGGTGATATTAGCCAGCCTACTGCGATTTTTAAAAGTCTGTTCCCGAATTCAATAAGACTTATTTCAAGTGAAGTACCAAATAGTTCTACGTCAAGCCTTGCGATTGAAGCGAATGGTAAAATTTCACATTTAAATAAGTCTATAACGATCGGTAATTCGATGCTCGAATCGATAAAGGAGCTGGTCGAACAGATCTTAGAGCTTGAATTTGACCAATCTAGAACAGCTCAAAGAAGTTCAGACTCGGTAGACGACTCGGTAGACGACTCGGAAAGCGAATTAGAAAATAACTTGAGAAATGATTTGGATGAAATTGTTCTGTCAAACGGAATAGGACTTAGCCAAAAAAGGTTGAACGACTTTATGGAGTATATAAATTCCTGTCAGATAGCAGAAGCGTTAGTTGAGCCCGAAATAAACTATTCTGCGAAAGTAGTTGTAAAATCTTCAAAAAGTGAAGCTCTGGGGGTTTCTAAAAGTTACGTCAAAAATGATGCAGAAGCGATGGCAACCCTGCATGCGATCTTGAGAATTTTAGGTGAGTTTAACTAAAGGTATTTTTAACTAAAGAAATTTTATAAAAATATTACTGTCCTTTTTGCGAATTAAAAGCCGTTTGATTATTGCTGAACTAAAGTTACTATGTAGGTAAGTGTAAAAATTGTTGAAGGTTTTTATATTTTAACGGCTTTGTGCCGT
>JAJYVQ010000081.1 GCA_021791915.1 Actinomycetes bacterium
TGGGCAACTTTGGTCTTTTATCCACTGCATCGGAGCTGCGGTTACTTCTTCCAGATTACTTAAGTTAGATGAAGTCCAGACTGCAAATGCGATAGCGATTGCTTTATATCAGCCACCAAAGGCACTAGTTCCTGGCTTTATGGCTCCAGACTCTAAGCTTCTTACGGCTGCAGAACCGTGTTTAGTGGGACTACGTGCGGCTAGACTTGCAAAAGATAATGTAACTGGTCCACTTGATATATTAGATAGTAACGACGGATTTTTTTCCGCATTTTCTTGGCAGCCTTTGTGCGGATTTTTAGAGGATTTGGGAAATGTTTGGTTGACCTTAACTTTAAGTGTTAAACCGTATCCGGGTTGCGCTTATTTGGACACAACTATCGACAGTATGTTATCGATTGTAAGTGATGAAGACTTTAAAGAAAACGTTGCTTCGGACATTGATAATATTAAGAAGATAAGTGTTGAAGCCAATCTTTTGACAATTGGAATGAATTTATTGTCGAAGCGTTACTCGGATATTGTCAATACTAATATCACAGCTGTTACGATCAATTTTTCAATTGCGGTCAATATCGCTATTATTTTACTTGCAGGCGAACTGACTCCAGTTCAACTGACCGACGAATGGCTAGATAAGCATAGAGATGAGATATTAAAAATAGTTAAAAAAATAGAAATTAAACACGATTATGGTTTAACAAAAGATACAATCGATTCCTTCGGGAAAATAATCAAAACAGATCAAGTGTTACAAAATTTGACACCAATGACGGTGCTTAGGATTGTCTTAGAGCTTAATAACCAAAAGAGCAGTTTTCAAAATATTTTGGGAGATCCATTTCAAGCTTTATATAGAATACTGAGTTTTATGGCTGTTAGAAATAGAACATTAGTCAGATTTTTGAGAGATCCGATTTATAGACTTCGATTTATAGCAAGGTTAGTTGTAAACAGAAGTTATCCTAATGGGAAATCAACCCGAAAAGAGAATTCAAAAATATGCTTGTGGAAGACAAAGAATTTAAATAGTTTTGAGATATCTTTTCCTACTCGAATTACGATTTCAACTAATAAAAGACGATATTCAGAACTTACCTTCAATCCTAAAGGAGGATGCGGTAATCTGGAGTTTCCACCTTCAAAAATAGCGGAAAAAAGGTTAAACGAATGCGGAATCTACTTGTTCGATAATAAATTTGTAAAAGACTTACACGGTTTAATTGATAACGATGATGACAATTTAGTTCATACGCTTGGAGCTAAGGCTAAAACAGTAATTTAAAACTGCTAAGTAAAAAAATTAATAATAATGATCGGAAGTGAAGAAGTAACTTCTAGATGAAAAATATTCGAAAATAGTAAGGTTTTAGTAAACTTACTACTTTCTGATTGTTTGGCGTCGAACCTTAAGATTACTCTAGTGCAGTAGAACCCAATAAAGTTTTGAAAAGTTCAATAGGGTAAAGTTGCATTGTGCTTATAACTAGATTCGGATATTACTAGTTTCGCTTATTATTTGGATCTCGAATCTAAATCGCCTATTTTCAGCCTAAGGCTAATAATTACTATTTATTACAAGTACTTAACTCTATCTATACTTTTTGATTTAATTCGAGATTTATTACGAATCAATGTGACTTTTTAAAAAAATTAATTTGTCACAAAATATTAAATAGCTGGGTAGACTTTAACTTTTAGGTTTAGGTCAGGTTTAGAAAGCAATATTTAATACAAAAGTTAGGCTTTGTTAATTAGATAAGCAACGACAATGGAATTTTATTGGACATAAATTTGTTGAGTTAAATCAAAGCAACTATCTCAGTATTACATTTTAGGATAAGGTTTTAAGGCATTGCAGAAGTTAAGTAGCCAAGCTCAAACCGAAGAACAACATCACAAACTAGCATTGGTAGTCATAGCTGCTGCTCAGTTGATGGTGCTGTTGGATTTGACGATTGTAAATATAGCCTTGCCTTCCATGAAGCACGACCTTCATTTTTCTTCAACAAATTTAGTTTGGGTTATCGATGCCTATGCACTAGCATTTGGAGGATTGCTTTTACTTGGAGGCAAGTCCGGTGATCTTTTCGGACGAAAAAAAATGTTTACCATAGGTATATTGTTATTTACGTTGTCATCGTTTGCAGGGGGGTTGTCAGTGGATCAGTTGTGGTTAATTATTGCTCGCACTTTCCAGGGTATTGGAGCGGCGATTGCTTCCCCCACAGCTCTGTCGTTGATAACGGTGATTTTTAAAGAGGGGAGCGAAAGGAACAGAGCGATGACAGTGTATGCGGCAATGTCGGCCGCTGGGGGAGCATTGGGTCTGCTTTTGGGAGGAGTTTTAGTTGACTTATTTTCATGGAGATGGGTCCTGTTCGTTAATGTTCCGATTGGATTGTTGATTTTAGTTTTAACACCATATGTGATTCCAAATTATTCGGGGATTCGTGTAAAGATTGATTACTTAGGGGCGTTGAGCATATCAACAGGTATGGTGTTTTTGGTGTACGGTCTTCTTAAGGTTTCGGAGACTTCGTGGGGGAACAATTTGGCAATCACTTCATTTGTCGTGGCATTAATTTTAATAATCACATTTATTACTATTGAATTGAAGACCACTGAACCACTCATGCCTTTAAAATTTTTAATCAACAGAAACAGGGCAGGTGGATATCTTATTATGTTGTTTTTGGGTGGGGCGATGTTATCTCTTATATATTTTTTAACTCAGTTTATGCAGGAAATATTAAAAGATTCGCCAATTGTGGCAGGAGTTGCTTATCTGCCCATACCTTTTATGGTGGGAATAACAGGCGTGGTTGTTTCTAAAGTAGTACGTAAAGTTGGATATCGGCCGTTTTTGATCGTGGGACCTCTTATGGTAGCTCTTGGATTTTTATGGCTGTCGCGAATATCTGCAAGTTCAGATTATCTAGATATATTCGGACCTTTAGTTTTGATCGGTATTGGCATGGGGCTTTCTTTCGTTCCTTTGACTTTAAATGCAGTTTCGTCTGTTGACCACGCTCAGACTGGATTGGCATCGGCTCTTTTAAACTCATCGCAACAGATCGGCGGTTCTCTTGGGTTGGCTGTACTTGTGAGTGCATATGTTTCCACCTTTAAAAATAGTTTGGCTTCAAATATAAATTTAACTAAGAGTTTTACTTTAGCTAAAGTGTCTCAATCGAGCGAGTTAGTACAACATGCAATGGTAAGCGGTTATAAAAGTGCATTTTTAATTGGATCAGGATTTGCTGGATTGGCATTTTTAATCGGAGTTCTGTCTATCAGACAGACTAAGTCAACAATGGTAGGCATCGATGATATACGCTGACCCGATGGATTAATTGGTCGTGTCCTTCATTATTAGGTATGATGATGCATGAAGAATTTGTGAAGTTATTGATTCGTAGATTCTAAGTAAGAAGCTTGCTTATTAACTCAATTCGGGAGCAAAACTAATAGATAGCGTGAAGTGGGTAGTAATGTTTCATCTGAGTTACATGGTCATGTAATTAACTTTCTAAATCAATGTGGGCTCCTGCGACAAGTGAAGTGTTCATATTCGACACACAAATTAAAAGTTTATTTACTTTCTTCCATATAGATTCTCCTATATTTACATTGAAAGTGTAAGCTTTTCGGCATAGCTCTTTATTAGGTTGCCGATATAATATTTGAAGAAACAGTATTTCACAAGTTTAAAAAATGCAGGGTAATTTATCTTTAAAAATCGGCATAGTTCTTTCAACTTGTATTATTGTCTTAATTTCAGTTGGTATCTTGGTTGGATTTTCTGAAAGTAAAAATGTGCCTACAGGTGTGAATTCGGCTTCTGTGCTATATCCCGAATGTAAGACAGATCAGCTGAATCAGGTAATTACTGGATTTCGCTCAGGTGTACGCATTCCTAAACTAACAAATAGCGCAGTCGGCATGATTGTCCTATGGCACAATATAAGTTCTGAAAATTGCAGTTTAGGGGGTTTCATTGCAGTTCAGTTTATATCACAAAAAAGTGTAATATCAGTTGACGAAGTTAAAGGCCTACCATGGTTGACCAACCGAGTGCCACGAGTTGTCAACCTCAAAGCACACGGTGGTATGGCATCTGGTGCTATTTTCTACTTACATTATCCACATCCGCCTTCGGTTGCATCCAATGCTCCATGGTATGATTTATCCTGCCCAAAAATAGATACTATTAATTTAGGAATTTCCAAACTATCTGGTAATATTTACATAGGACCAGTTAAATTGCCAAATTCCCTAGGTTCTGATATCGGAAATAATTTTACCCCGTGTCCGAGGGTTGTAGCAGTATCGTATTTTCAATCAGGTGCCAATGCAAACAATGATTGGCCACCACCCCAACTCCCCGTACAATCAACTACAACTACAACTGATCCTTCTCAGTCAACTACAAGCATTGCGTCTGCTAGTACACCATTTTGTTCGGTTAATCAACTAAAGTTTCAATGGTCTAGATCAAATAGCGGCGCAGGAAGTTCGATTTCATTTATTTTAATTCAAAATAAATCAAGTGTTTCATGTGCCATACAAGGGGTTCCTTCATTTACATTTTATGGCGTCAATGGAAGTCCTTTACCTCAGCAAGATCAGGCTGTGTGGGATCATAATTCTCAGTTCTCTTCCGATGAGCCGATAACTCCGCAGAAGATACTGTTGCTCCCAAATAACGGTGACTATGCCATGGTAGGGTGGTTTTTTGCAATGAATCTGAGCCAGAGTGCTTCCTCATGTGTAAATGTAAATACAATTGAGATGACTTGGGAAACAGGTAATACTTCACAGTCTACTGACGTAAATACTTACATGGGAGTTGGCAGTTGCCTAAGGATACCTCCCGAATACAGTGAATTTATTCAGGTACCTTTGGATCAAACTAATCCTTAAACGAAAAAAGTTAGAGATGAAAAAAATCAAGTACTTATTACCTGTGTGCATTTGTGGATTAATATTATCAAGTTGCCAGTTTATACAGGCTTCGTCTTTTGGTTAAGATAGCAGAGGTCCTTCGCCTAATCAAGTTCAGCAATCTTGTGGTGGTCCACCGGTAGCTTTGTATATAGGTAAATCAGGAGGCGTAGATTTGGTAGCTAACAACAATCCGACAGGTGCTGTAAATACTACTGGTACATTAAATTATCAAGATTTAGTTACTGCAAACGACAATACTGACGCTTTGAGTAACGGCGGTGAAGGAGTTCCCACCGCACCCCCGGTTCAGGATTATACTGGTGGACGGGTGGACCTGAATACGCTCAATATTTGCAAACTAATTTTTCTTCGATATGGAGCTTTTATTGGGCTCCTATTATAAATCAAGTCGCTAATAGTGTCCAGCCAATTTTTGAATCTCAAGGATATTCGGCAAGTGAATCAGCAAATTTAGCCAATGATTATGGATTTGGTTATCGACAAGGAGCCTACGCTGCTGATTCTTGGATTAATGCACAAAATAATGCAGCGGTGTATAATAATGGAGTGAGTCCTGACCTGTCTTTTAATGTCATATGGGCTGATATTGAAGATGGATCTAAAAGTTCTCCGACTCTGCTAAATTCGACTGGTTCAAATGGGTGGCTTATTCCAACAAATCAGTACACGGAATATCAAAATATCTCGATCTGGAATGGCTTTACACCGGGAGTATTCGCCGAAGAAAATTTCATAAACCTACAAAACCCCGTTTTATCTATCTTTCCTGGAATATATTCTGAACCAAGCAAGTGGGATCATTATACGGGTTCAGCTCCGCTTAATGGTTCACTGGAATGGACAGCTGCTTTCAACGTAAATTTATTTTCAAATTGTCCTAGCAACACAAATTACTTTAGTGGGTTTGGTAATATTTTTCCAGAATTTTTTGGTGATCAATCCGCATCGTCTAGCGGTGCGTTAATGTGGCAATTTGGATTTTACGATTCGGTCACAGGAATATCAGGTGACTTCGATCAAATAAATCTAAATACGTTCAGCAATGATTTGTACTATTTACAAGGAAACTGCGGAGCGGTAGTCCAGATTTGTTTAGCATCAGGGTCGTGAGATGACAAATAAAATGTAATATATCGTTATCCCAACACTCGAAAAAAAACGGGTCATATAAAACATAGGGTACGGAATTTAGCATTCAGCCAGAAGATAAGAGAGATTTTATTAATATTAGGTAGGTCAAAAGGCAAGATACTCGATCTGGATCGATTTATTAAATTATCCCCAGAATCATGTTTTGTCGATGATCCGCTCAAAACTGTGACTGACATAAACGGTTTTAGAAAGTACAAAAAAATGCAAAAATTCGGTTATCTTAGCGTAATTGTGTAATATTCAAATAAAACTTGAAATTTACACAGGAAGTGATAAAATATTTTATGTGATAGAGAGAGAAATTGCTGCCGAATTTCGTCAGGCGATGTCGGAGTTCAAGAGCGTTACAATTCTTGGGCCAAGACAATCTGGGAAGACTACGCTTGCGAGGACCGTTTTTAGTCAAAAGGAATATGTGTCTCTAGAAGACCCAGATATTCGACTTCAGGCTGAAGCTGATCCAAGGCAGTTTTTAAAAAGATATAAGGACGGTGCAATTTTCGACGAGATTCAGCGGTTGCCGAATCTATTGTCTTTTTTGCAAACAATAATGGACTCTTCGTTTAAGAAGGGGATGTATGTATTTACTGGTAGCCATCAACCTTTGCTTCACGAAGCTATAAGTCAAAGTTTGGCGGGAAGAACTGCTATCTTAAATCTTTGGCCATTTACCATAGCAGAGATCAGAAATTATAAAAAACAATTAGATCCTTTCGAATTAATTTTGCAAGGAAGTTATCCAGCTATTTATGAAGAGAAACTAGATTGTCTTCGATTTTATAGGTCATACCTAGAAACTTATGTTCAAAGAGATGTTAGAACAATCGCACAACTCCATAGCATGTCACTGTTTCAGAAGTTTCTGATTTTATTGGCGGGCCGTACTGGACAGATCTTAAATTATAGCTCAATCTCGAATGATCTTGGAATTTCTTCAACTACCGTCAAGAGCTGGCTAAGTATTTTAGAGGCATCATTTATTGTATTCCAGCTTCAACCATTTTTCATGAATATCAAGAAGCGTTTAATTAGATCACCAAAGGTATATTTTACTGATGTCGGTCTAGCTACTTATTTATTAGGAATAAAGTCAGTCGACCAAGTAGAGCGCGACCCATTACGGGGTGGACTTTATGAAAATTTAATAGTATCTGAAATTATTAAAAACGCATATAATAAGGGAATAAAGCCCGAGGTGTATTTTTATCGTGATTCTCATGGCAATGAAGTTGACCTACTTATTCGTAACGATGGCAAACTGATTCCAATAGAAATAAAGTCTGCATCCACATTTACTAAAGAATTTTTAAAAAGTAGTAATAAACTCCTGAATTTAGACCTTCGGTTCTCTGACCGTAATTTTATTTTATTAAATTGTGACGAAGAGATTGAAATTCACAATACAACGATGTTTAATCCCTTAAAATGTGATAATTTGTGGGATAAGTTAATTGCAACGGGTTAAAATTTGACCGTGCAGGTAGGATTCTAAAGTCAGTCAAATAAAAGACCAAAAAACTCTAAATAGCCTGCTCTTAACAAACTACTTAAACAAACTATTGTAAACTATCTTGGCAATCATTCTGTAATTTTTACACTTCATTGCAGTGTATCGTGAAAATTAAATAATAATAATAATAATAATAATAATGATAATAATAATATGGTGGAGAAAATTTATGCAATTTATTGTCCAATTTATAGCTATTGGAATAAATTTGGAAACCGGAACTGTTTTTTAAATTAAAGCTCACTAATTTATTACGCCTAAAGTTACGGTACTTAAGTATCGTTTATAAGCATTGAATATGGTTTAATCATAAACAAGTAAATATAAGTTAGCTAAGCCAAATTACTTTCCAAAATAGTTTTCATCGGTTTACTAAGGTAGATGAAATAATTTGGTTAAGGTGCGGATTAAAGATCTTAACTTCTTGATCAGTCCAAATAAAGCAGCAGTTCAGATCTCGATAAGTTAGTAAAGTATGGGTATGGCTAATTTAGATACTTAAGAATTGTTGTGGCAATTATTATAAATGTACAAATATCACAGATTGTAGCTTGCCAGCCACTTTTATGTGACTGAATTTAACTACAAGTGTTATTTGATGTAAAATGTCATTAAAGGTGCAATTATGTTAGTGATTGCAATTTTGCTTGAAATAGTAATTTGATATTGTTTCTTTAATTTTGTTGTATTAAAGTTTAGTTCTTCGTAGAGTAGAGCAAAAAATTGTGATTCGTGATACGTAGATAGTTGCAGGCTATAGACAAACGAGGTGGTAGTTGTGTTAGCTAAGACGCTTAAGTTGTTAGTTGCGTTAACGTTAATGTTTTCGATTGTATCAACCAGCCGGCTTTTATCGGCTTTTTCTGCTCAAAATAAAGTTTCAATAGAACCTAAAATATTACCAGTCGGTTCGCAACCGAAAATAGGTAAGGGCTATATAAGACTGACAAAAATATCTAATAATCTGAATTTGTCGCTGGACGTCGTATTAAAGCCAACGAGTTCTTCTGCAATATCTAACTTTATAACGTCGTTGTATACTGTCGGTTCACCGAACTATCACCATTATTTGACTCCCAGCCAATTTGCAACAAAATTCGGTCCTTCTGTTAGAAGTATGCAGCTTATAAAAACTACTCTTAAAAATTCTGGAATAAAAGTTGTAAATTCTTCTCGTAACGGTCTGATCATAAGGGTTAAAGGAAGTGCATCACAGATCGAATCAGCGTTCCACACCCAGATATACAACTTTAAAACTCCCACTGGTCGTATTGCATATTCAAATATTTCTATACCTATGCTGTCTTCTAGTATCTCTAATTATATTTCGGGGATCTTGGGATTGAGTAATCTTCAAAAATATGTACCCACTCCAAATGGTTTGCTCTCATCAGGTCTTACTGGCACTTTATCTAGTCCCACTGCTAGTTCTAAGTCTCAGCTTCCGATGGGAACAGTCACTTCCCCCCCGCAGCCATGTAGTGCCGCTAGCAATATTGCACAAAATCCACCTCAAACTGTTGCTGGTGCCACATACTATCCGGCATGGACTGCTAATCAAATAGCCGATGCTTATGGGTTCAATTCGGCATACGCAAAAGGCGATTTTGGTTCTGGCCAAACTATTGCTTTATATGAATTGGAGCCCTATTATTCATCGGATATTAATGCATATCAGAGCTGTTACGGAACTAGTGCTACTGTCAATACGATTACCGTAGACGGTGGGAGTCAGTCAACTCCATCGGGAGAAGCAACGATGGATATTGAAATTATGACTAGTTTTGACCCCAACGCTACTATTAATGTATATGTTTCACCTCCAACCCCAACTGGTATTTTAGACAATTTAACTAAAATTGCCGATGACGATACAGCTCAAGTTATATCAGATAGTTGGGGAGGATGTGAAGCAGCAGCATACGTAGACGGTATGAACGAAGTTCAACAAGTTGAGACAGTTTTACAACAAATGGCAACACAGGGACAGACCACGTTAATTGCAGCTGGCGACACTGGTTCACAAGGTTGTATGCGCACTGAACCAGCTACGTCTTTTGCAACTGATTCCTGTCCAGTTGCGGGATTTTGTATGGCTTCTGATCTTTCTGGTAACACGTTTACGTTTAATGGAACGTCCTGGTCTTTTAGCGGTAACCCCACAGGCGGTAATGCTTTAGGGATATCTTGTGTTTCGCAAACTTACTGTGTTGGAGGAGACACTGCTGGTAATGTTTATTATTGGAACGGTAGCAATTGGACGTTACCCGATAACATAGATTCAAAAAACACTTTGTTTGGACTATCATGTCCTTCTACAACTTTTTGTGCTGCAGTGGACAGTTCGGGAAATGCATTAATGTACGATGGCAGTAGCTGGTCAAATCCTATAAACATTGATGGTAGCAATGTTTTGGGAGCGGTATCATGTGTGTCGAGTAGCTTTTGCGTTGCTACGAATGTGGGCGACGATGCTTTCATATATAATGGCACTTCTTGGTCTGCGCCAATCCAAATCGACTATGCTGGCGAAACCCTGGTGGGAGTGTCTTGTGCTACGAGTAACTTTTGTTATGCAATTGATAAAATTGGTCAGTCTATCGAATATTTAAATGGGACATGGGGATCACCTTTTCCCGTAGTTTCAGACGGCGGAAATTTTATGTCTGTATCATGTCCTTCTACAACTTTTTGTGCAGCAGTTGACTCTATGGGGTACCTTTATACGGATTATAACGGAAATTTGACATCTCAAGATATAGATTCAACCAACATGCTAACTAGTTTATCCTGTGCATCTAGTAGTTTTTGTATGGCCGTAGATGCAAGTGGAAATGCAGTTGAGTATACTTCAAACGGTCCAGCTGCCCCAGTAAAAGTAGACATAGGTAACGCTTCTCTGAATGTTTCTTGGTTCGCAAGTTCTCCTTATGTCCTGGCAGTTGGAGGAACTACTTTGGAAACTGATACTTCCCCTCCTCAGGAGTCAGTCTGGAACAACGGATTTTCAACTCCGAGTGGTGGAGCCGGTGGAGGAGGTATCTCAGAATTTTGGGAAATGCCATCATGGCAACAAAATAGCGCAGTTCCTGGGGTGGTGAACTCTTTATCTTCGGGCATACCTTGTAATGCACCGAGTGGGACTTATTGCAGAGAATTACCTGATGTGTCTGCATCCGCAGATTGGTATCAGGGTGGTTACGCAATATACAATAATGGCAATTGGATGATAGACGGTGGTACTTCGGCAGCAACTCCGACTTGGGCATCGTTTATTTCCTTGGCTAATGAATATTGCAATACCAGGCTAGGCTTTGTCAATCCACGACTATATTCTATTGCCGCTAGTGACCCATCGGCATTTAACAATATTACAAGTGGAAATAATGATTTTACTTCAACATCTGGTGGGCTATATCCAGCCGCATCATCAGGCCAAAATTACTCTATGGCAGGAGGTTTGGGATCTCCGAATGGATCAATTCTCTTTAATGATTTGTGCAATTCAGCATCTTCCCCCGCTATCACCTCAGTTTCTCCAAATACAGGTCCTACTACAGGAGGAACTTCTGTAACAATTACAGGAAACAACTTAAGTGGTACAACTTCGGTTGACTTTGGTAGTGTTCCTGCTACAAGTTTTACTGTAGTATCAGATACTGAAATTACAGCAGTATCTCCAACAGCTAGTTCAACTTCAACTGTAGACATTACCGTTACAACATCTGCAGGTACATCTGCTACTTCAACTAACGATCAGTTCACATATACCAACGATACTTATGTCCCAATAACCCCA
>JAJYVQ010000082.1 GCA_021791915.1 Actinomycetes bacterium
TAGCGTTCCTAGGTCTAAGGAGGAAGCCTATAAAGCACTTTTGCTTGCTCATGTTCCAAAAAGCCAAATTAACCCTCTGTATTCGTCTATATATGCTCCCTTACTTTTACTTTTTGATGCGCTTCAGGAAGCCGGTCCAGATTTAAATGTATACACATTCGAAAAAGGGTTTTGGTCAATTCCGAAATCAGAAGGTTCTATGTCTGGGGTATGGCAGACCCATCAAGGATCTTATGTCGCTCAAGCTAGCTATGATATTTTATATTGGGATGCCAATGTAGTTAGTCCTTTAGATGATAAAAAGGGAACTTGGCTAGCCTGTAACAATTCCACGATTTATTACTATAGCAATCCTTCAAAAGGATTGGTAAAAGGAAAGCAACTTCAGTGTGGCAATCGATAGTTAAGGGGACCCAATAGTGTATGCGATGATACTTTTTAAAAATGGAATACCTCTGAGCATAGTGGCTCAGGGTGTAGTTTTAGGGGCCCTTTACTCACTAACTGCAATGGGAATGGTTCTGATCTATCGGACGATGAAAATCGTCAATTTTGCTCAGGCTGCGATCGGAGGTCTTGCTGGATCTGTTGCCCTATTAGCAACAAGTGGCTGGGGGCTTAACTATTTTGTCGCTATTTTAATCGGAATAGTAGTTTCTATAGTTACGGGATTTCTAGTAGAGATAACTGTAATCAGACGACTTGTCGATTCTCCGAGATTAATTATTACTGTAGCAACTATAGGTATTTTGGAGATATTGGGAGCAGCAGAAGTCGGTCTGCCTCATTTGGCAAGTAATATTAATATCACTAAACAGCTAACTACGCCGTTTAACATAAATATAAATTTGAAGCCCATACCGTTTAGCGGAAATGACATAGTAGCTTTAGTGGGTGTAATAGTAGTGTTATTAGTCCTCACTCTATTTATGCAAAAAAGCAAGTGGGGGCTTTCTATGAGGGCAGTTGGAAGTTCAAACGAAAGAGCACTTTTGTTGGGGATTTCGGTCAAAAAAGTACTTCTTATCACTTGGATTTTGGCAGCCTTATTGTCTGGTGTTTCTTCAATACTTACTGCCCCAATAGTTACCCCTAGTTTGGGCACCGCAGCAAGTCCTGTTGACTTGCTTATTCCTCTTGCCGCTTTTACTTTAGCTGGTTTTGAGTCATTTAGTTTAACTTTGGTATGGTCTGTGGTTATAGGAGTATTCCAGCAAGTTGTTTTCTGGTCATACCCCAACTCTTCAACGATAGATGTCGGCTTATTTGTTTTAATTTTGCTTGGACTGTTATTTAGAAGAAGGGGGGATATGAGGCAAGATGATCCTCAGTTGGCCAGTTTTGCCGCTATTAGGGCCATTCATTCACTTCCTTCTCACTTACAGGAAATGAAAAAAGTAAAAATACTTAAGTACGCTTCTTTGTTTATCTGTTTGCTTCTCTCGGTTGTGGTTCCGATTTTTATGTCTACATCACAACAAGTGCTTATGACTTATGTAGCTATATTTGTGTTAGTAGCAATTTCTCTTGTCACCCTTAGCGGATGGGCCGGACAGATCAGCTTTGGGCAGTTTGGTTTGGTTGGAATCGGAGCTGCAGCCTGTAGTACATTTTTGATAAGACTGCATGTAGATCTAATTATTAGTTTACTCTTGGCAGGTTTATTTGGTGGTCTGGTGGCTATTATAATTGGCATTCCCGCTTTAAGGCTTGCTGGACTTAACTTGGCAGCTGCCACATTTGCTTTTTCGGTTCCTGTTTCTACGTGGCTTTTGTCAAACGCTCAATTTCCGTATATAAACCCTTCTTTTGTTCCGAGACCTTTTTTATTTAATCACATTAACTTAGCTGGTTCGTTGGCATTCTATGAATTTTGTCTAGTGACTGTAGTAATCGTAATGGTGGGCGCATATAATTTCAGTAAAACTAGATCCGGGAGAGTTCTTTTAGCTGTGCGGGATAACAGTTTGACAGCAGGTGCATACGGCATCAGTCCCTACAAAACTAAACTTATGGCATTTGGGCTCTCTGGGGCATTAGCTGGAATTGCGGGAGGTCTTTACGTTCTAGCTCTAGGAGGAGTCGGATTTGCAGGTATTGATCCCAATCAATCAATAGTGGCATTTACTATGGTGGTCGTGGGTGGATTAGGTTCATTAACTGGTGCAATAGCTGGAGCTCTATATGTCGAACTCGTACAGTATTTTTTACCTGGAGGATTTGAACTATTAGCCTCGGGAGCGGGTTTGTTGCTGCTGTTGTTGATTATCCCCGAAGGCATTGGGGGAATTATATACAAATTAAGAGATCTTTTTATTTACAATGTTTTAAAACTTGACCGGCAAGACTCTAAAAGCTTTATAGCTCAAAATCTTGAAAGTAATTCCGACGATATAGACAAAGTGAATTCTTCTGAAGCTGCTGGGGACCTTAGCAATAAAGAACTTACATCAGGTAAAACTTACGAGGCATCGATGAGATTTACCGCTTTGGAAAATACTGAGCTGCAAGAAACTTCCGTTAATCTTTTGGGAGAAAAAGAAGATACTTCTGATTTTGTTTTGTTTACTGACAAGATTTCTTGTGATTACGATAAGAATAGAATTCTTTATGACGTGTCTTTTGGCATTGAAAAAGGCGAAGTTTTGGCATTTTTAGGAACAAACGGTTCAGGAAAGTCAACAACTCTTAAAGCTATCGCAGGGCTAATTAAGCTAGAAAATGGAGATATTTTTTACAACAACAAGAGCATATTGAAGCTGTCGGTAGTTGAAAGAGTAAGACAGGGGATAGTTACTGTATTCGGTGGTCACGGTATATTTAGTGATTTAACAGTAAAAGAGAATTTAGTTTTACCTTTGAGATTTAAAAATTCGTCAGGGTCCGATAGCGCTGTTAATTACTCAATTGAAAATGTCTTGCGAATGTTTCCGAGGCTTCAAGAACGCCTCAACTTTAAAGCAGGAGTACTATCTGGAGGTGAACAGCAGATGCTTGCTATTGCGCAGTCACTGCTGTTAAATCCAAAAGTACTTTTGATTGATGAGCTCCTTTTGGGTATTTCTCCAGCATTTGCTACTGAATTAATTGTCATTATTGAATCCATCGCTAAACAAGGAGTTGCAATTGTGGTAGTAGAGCAGTCCATTAGTGCCGCAGCGAAACTTTCAAGAAAGGCAATTTTTCTTGAGCGAGGTAAAATTCGTTTCAGCGGGCCTACTCCTAGCCTGGCAGATCAGCCTAAACTCCTTAGATCAGTATTCCTAAAAGCTGCAACTGGTGCAGAAGGAAAAGAAAGACAGGTTAGAACTCAAGCTTTAGAAGAATTATCCGAAGACAGTTCAGTTTTGAGCTTTAGTGCTATTAAGGCAATAAACCTCTCCAAGCACTATCAAGGTATTCATGCTATTGAAAATGTGTCCTTAGCTGTAAGCCCAGGAGATATACTAGGCATAATAGGACCAAATGGTGCTGGGAAAACTACTCTGTTACACTGCCTTTCTGGTATTATAAAGCCATCGAGCGGTTCGGTGTTGATGTCGGTGGCAAATAAAGATAAAGTAGAAAATAATACGGTACTTCAGTCGGTTGTAAAAGATGTAACTAAGCTGTCTCCTTCAAGTCGAGCAAAGATGGGATTAGGAACTATTTTCCAAAATGCGCCGCTTTTTTCGACGATGACTGTGATGGAAACTGTTCAAGTGGCATGTGAGAAAAGTGTTGAGGTTAAAGACCCCTTGCTTTCATTATTCCCAGTTCCTTCTGTTAAACAGTCAGAAAGTCACATAAAAGAAATTGCAAACAATGTGATCTCAATAACCGGTTTAAATGGCTTTAAAGACAAGTTCATTTTTGAACTTTCAACTGGAACTAGACGAATCGTAGAGATTGCATGTATTTTGGCTCATAAACCCAGAGTATTACTACTAGATGAGCCGTCATCTGGAATAGCCCAAAGAGAAACCGCCGCATTGGCTGATGTGTTAGATGGTATTAGAGCAGAATACAATACTACGTTTATTATTATCGAACACGATATTCCACTAATCAGTAAATTGGCCGATCGTTTAATGTGTCTTGCCTTGGGAAAGGCCGTAATACAAGGCACACCATCTGAAGTACTCGCTCATCCTGATGTTGCCGAATCGTACCTGAGCTCGGTTACCGGTTAAAAAGCTTGGTTTAAAAGACGTTATTTTGCCTAATAGAACCCTAATGGCCCTATTAGGACTTTGTAGCACGTTTTATAGTAATAATATTAACCAATTAAATAAATTAATTTATCTTGCTGAAAAACACAGTTTATCTACCTAGATATGATGCAGCGTCTTTATCAACTAAAAAGATTAATTTGTTTGGGTTTAGCATTCTTGCGGGTAAGTCATCTCCGTCAAAAAGTTTTTTCATAATCTCGGCTTTTTCAGCTCCACTTACTGTGACGACCCTGTAAGTTGCCGAGTTAATTGCTTCAAAAGTTAAAGTTATTCGTTCGTGTAAGTTAACTTTGTGAATATCCTCATTCTTAGTTATCAAGACATTCTGTTGAACATTCAAGGCAGAAGAATCTGGAAACAGTGAAGCGGTATGTCCGTCGGCTCCAAGTCCAAGGTGAATAATATCGATAGTAGAATGCTGTCGGATAATTTTTTCAGTTAGAAACCCGTTGTTAGAACAGTCCAGAGGTGTAAGCGTCTTAGGGTTTAAGTTATATTTTCTAAATGTAGACCGAATCATACCAAAATTAGAATCTGGATCGTCGACTGGCACACAACGTTCGTCACCTACAATGACGTCAATTAGAGAAAAATCTAAACTTTTATTGTAGCTACGACAGAAATAGTCATAACATTTGGTTGCTGTAGGTCCGCCTGATAGCGCTAATAGAACTTCAGGTTTTGAAGAGCTAACTTTATCTATGAGGCGGTTTAGAGTCTGACCGAAAGAGACCTCTATTGAATCTACGATTTCTAAATCTACTTCATTAAAGTTTATTGTCATAGAAATTTAACTTTAAAATAAATTAGTTCGTTATAAGGATAAATTAGGTCAAATGCCATTTATGGCGCAATTGAGCTAAAAGTTTATCTGATTCGACTGGTCCGAAAGTTCCGGATTTGTACGAAGTCAGTGGCACTATATTGTGCTTAAAAGCATTTTCAATTGGAGTTATTATCTTCCATGCCTGCATGACCTCGTCTGACCTAATAAATAGTGTGGGATCACCCAATAAGGCATCTAAAATAAGTCGTTGATAAGCATCTTTAGGCTGCTCTTTGAATTCATCTTTGTAGTTAAAGTCCATAGATACTGTCTTTAGTTTAAACTCCCTTCCAGGTACTTTAACTCCGAATCTGACCGAAACTCCCTCGTCGGGTTGGATTCTTAAAATAAGTATATCTGGCTCTAAATCGTGAGTCAGTTCCTGTGAAAAAGACATATGAGGTACTCTTTTAAACTGTAGTGCTAACTCAGTTGCCCTGCATTTTAACCGTTTACCAGTCCGAACGTAAATGGGAACACCTGCCCATCTCCAGTTGTCCACAGAAAGTCTCATTGCAACAAAAGTTTCAGTAGTTGAACTTTTAGAGACACCAGGTTCGTTTCTGTATGCCACTGCTTTGGTTTTATCGATTATGCCAGCAATATACTGACCTCTCACCACATTTTGAGCAATTTCAGTACGATTCATTACTTCAACTGAGTGCAGCAACTTCACTTTTTCATTTCGAATTGAGTCTGCATCCATAAAAGCAGGAGGCTCCATCAAGGTAAGTGATAAAACTTGCATTACATGATTTTGGACGATATCTCGAAGTGCACCTTCTGATTCATAGAAACCACCTCTGTGTTCCACTCCTAAGCTTTCAGCAACTGTAAGTTGGATATTGTCGACGTATCTTCGATTCCAAATCGGCTCAAATATAGCATTTGCAAATCTCAAAGCTAAGAGATTTTGAACATTTTCTTTACCCATATAGTGATCGATTCTAAATATTTGATTTTCGTCAAACGCATTGTGTAAAGAACCGTTAAGTTTTTCAGCACTCTCAAAAGAACGGCCAAAAGGCTTTTCTATTACAAGGCGAATGAAGTTGGATCCTGTTGGCTTGGAAAGTCCGAAGTTTTTGAGCTGAAGAGCAACTTCACCGAACATTTCTGGAATTGTAGCCAAGTAGTAGCAAACATTTGGTTCTTGTTTATATGAAGCAAATATCTCTTTTAACTTATTGAAAGTTGAATCGCTAGTATATTCACCAGTAACATATTTTGCCCGACCAGTTATTTCATTGAAGGTTGGAGATTTCGTACCAGTAGCTTTTTTAATCAACTGTTGGAACTGTTTGTCGTTTAGTTCAGTTCTGGCAACCCCAATTATATTAAAATCTTTTCCGATGTGACCATCTTCGGCGAGACCCATCAGGGCAGGAAGTATCTTCCTCGAGGTTAAGTCACCAGAAGCCCCGAAAATAACAAATGTAACGGGGGGGGCAGTGGAATTTTGTGTCACTAATTACTCCTTTACTACGGCGTGGCCGCCAAATTGATTTCTGAGTGCTGCTATAATTCTGTTTGAATATTCCGAACCCTTTCTTGAAGAAAAACGTTCGAAAAGTGAATTAGTAATGATTGGAGCTGGAATGCCGCGATCAATGGCCTCTAAGGCAGTCCAGCGACCTTCACCAGAGTCTACGACAATCCCTTCAATCTCATCGAAGTTTTTAGAATCTTTTAACGCAATTTCAAGCAGTTCTAAAAGCCAAGATCTGACTACTGATCCGTACCTCCATATTGAAGCGATCTGATGCATGTCTAAGTTGAACTCTTCGGCAGCATTCATAATTGAAAAGCCTTCGCCGTAAGCTTGTAACATTCCATATTCAATTCCATTATGGACCATTTTTACGAAGTGCCCTGCACCGACTGGTCCAACATGGGCATAACCATCTTTTGGAGCTAACGCCAAAAATATTGGTTCAGTTTTAGCTATTGCTTCTTTAGTTCCTCCAACCATCAAGCAGTAACCGTTTTCCAATCCCCAAACTCCGCCCGAGGTTCCAGCATCGATAAAATCAATCCCCTTAGCATTCAAGGAATCGGCAATCGGTTTTGCTTCTTTGTAATTGGAATTTCCCCCGTCAATTATTACGTCCCCAGACTCAAATATTTCTTTAAGTTCTTCTATTGTCGAATTGGTAGGAGCACCAGAAGGTACCATAACCCATGCGATTCTAGGCGTTGATAGGTGAGATTTAAGGTCTGAAAGCGAAGAAACAGAAGTTGCACCTTTTTTTTCAATCGCTTCCCTAGCTTCTTTTGACAGATCGAATGCTACAACTTCATGGCCTGCTTTTATAAGGCGTTCGGTCATATATGCACCCATTTTTCCAAGACCTATCATTGCTAATTTCATACTATCTCCTTTATTTATTCAGATATTTCCTCTATTGAGCTATCTAAGTTTAGATATATTTTTAAAACTTGGATAGTGTTAAATTACTTTAAAACAAACCATAATCTAGCTGCAACAACTATTAAGTTTCGTATAATTAAAAATTTGAATTATCATAGAGCTTCATTTAATCTGTTAATAGATTTTCTTACTACTCTTCTTTCGTGATTTAATAGACTTTGGTAATCTCCTATAGATTGAGCTGATATCAAGGTATTGAAGTCATAGGGTTTTGTAGGTATAGGAAGTGAGTCATAATGATTGGCATCGATTAGTTGAACCGCAATTATATTGTTTGCTCCGCCTTTATGAAGCTGACCCGTAGAGTGTAAAAATCTTGGACCGTATCCGTAAGTTACCGCATTTGAGCTAAATTTATCTCTTAGTTTGCTGTGTAAATCAAGAAGTTCTGCATCATTCCCATAAGGGAAATATGCTTGCAGACTGATATAGTCTCCGTCCTTTAAACGTGATTCAATGAATTCGGTTACTGACTGATTGTTGTCAATTGTCGGGAAAGTAATTGGCAACTTCTCTAAAACCTTATTCGTGTTAGCTTTGGATTCTGCAACGTTGGGTTCGTTAAAAGGATCGATACTTAGAACATGACCTGCAGTGGCGGTAGCTAACTCCCATCGATAAAATATACTCCCTAAATCGTAAATACTGTTTATATTAACTGAAGTGTTATATCTGTCTTTGCCAGACTCATCTTGTGTGGTTGGGATCGGAACTACTCCTTTTCCAGACTTACCTGTTGATTCTGCTATAAGCTGTTCCAACCAAAGACCAAGTGTTTTAAAAGATTCTGGTACTTTTATTGTGAGTTTATCTTGACCATCAATAGCTGCATTGGCAAAATCCATTCCAAAAGATACTGCCGCTTCTTTATCTACTGAAAGCGCATTTGTTAAAAGTTTTTCCAAATCGTAGCCTAAAAGTAAAGCGGGTACGATGCCAAAATAGGAAAGCGCAGAATATCTTCCGCCAATATCCTCACGATTGTTAAATACTTTAAGAAACCCCTGGCTTCGGGCCAATTTATCTAAAGCAGTGTTCGGATCGGTAATTGCTATAAACTTCTTCGGATCGTTTAGTTTGTTCATTGCATAGTCGAAAAGCACATTAGGTTCAAGAGTCGTTCCAGACTTTGACGATACGATTACAATAGAATCGCTAAAATCTACTTCTCCTACGGTTTTGGGATGAGTAGTATCACAGACTATGAGGTTACGTTTTTGTTTTATCTTGTTTGCTGACATACAGGTATCAAAAACAAGAGGAGCTAGTGAAGATCCACCCATTCCAAGCAGAACTATATTTTTAAAATCTATCTGCTTTTCAAAATTATATAAATCTTCTAAATTTTGCAACATTTCAGATAACACTGGAATCCAGCCCAGTCGATTTGAAGAGACATTGCCCTCTGGCCATAAAGCTGAATCAAAATTTAGTAGTCTGTCCAATAGTTCCACGTTATTACCTCTTAATTTGTTTACGATCTAAGTTCCATTTACCTGTGTGATTTAAGTTAGGAAAATTCAGTCCATTTTGCAGGCAAAAAAATAACATTTAGTTTTTAAGTTTTTTATCTAAGACATCGAGCAACTCCAAAAATGACTTTTTGAAAGACTCTACTCCTTGATCTTCAAGTTCTTGTGTCACTTGATGCATATCAATTCCTAATGTATCCAACGAGTTCAAGTTGGCCTTAGCTTCTTCTAAATTTGATTCAACGGTAGATTCAGGAATACCGTGACTTAAAAACGCTTCAACCGTCGAATCTGGCATAGTATTTACAGTATCTGGACCGATTAGAGAGTTAACATACAGAAGATCGTCATAGTTGGGATTTTTAGTGGAAGTAGATGCCCACAACGGTCTTTGAACGTTAGCATTATATTTAGTTAGTTTGACATATCTGTCAGCGTTAAAGTTAGATTTGAAGAGTTGATAAGCAATTTTCGCTTGAGACACCGCAGTTTTACCCAATAGATCAGCTGCTTTTTTATCTGAATTATTTTCGAGTGTTTTGTCGACTAAAGTATCCAGCCTACTTACAAAAAATGATGCGACAGAGTTTACATTTGACAGATCTGTTATTCCAGATTGAACCCGGCGCTCAAGACCTTTTAGATATGCATCAATTACTTCTTGATATCTTTCAATTGAAAAAATTAATGTAACGTTTACACTTTTACCGAGATATATCATCTCTTCTATTGCGAGCAGACCCTCTTTAGTTGCAGGAATTTTAACCAAAAGATTTTCTTTGTCTATTTCATCGTGTAGGTCCTTGGCCATCTTTAAAGTAGCTTCAGTGTTGTAAGCCAGTTCTGGTGAAACTTCGATTGACACAAAGCCGTCTTTACCGTTAGACTCCTGAAATACAGGCTCAAGAATTTCCAGAGCATCATTTATATCGGTTTTAACAAGCTCCCAATATGCCTGTTCTACAGACATTCCTTTGTTAGTTAAAGTTAAGAACTGATCGTTGTAGAGATCCGATGACTCTATTGCATTAGTAAAAATTGTAGGATTTGAAGTTACTCCTCTTATGCCACTTCCGATTAGATCTGACAGTGATCCGTCTTTAAGCCATGACCGTCTAATGTTATCTAACCATGGGCTTTGTTTGCAATTTTGATATAGTTCAATCAGTTTTGACACTAGACACAACCTTTTCTTCGTTTTTTTTACTGTTGATTTGATGTCGTCCTGATGCCATCAAATTTACTATCTTGAACATAACATTCGTTCTAAGATTTTAGTAGCCAATGTAAACTTTAACTACTTTCTACCTTATCATCTGAGGGTTTGCGTAGGGATCAGAATTTTCAATATGGGGTGTTTTAATTTAAATCAAGCTAGAGTATTGATTAGAATTTGAGCTTTATTTACAATATTTTCAACTGTAAACCCAAGTTCTCTGAAATTGACATCACCTGGAGCTGATGCTCCGAATCTATCAAGTCCGATATGCATGTCAGAATATCTGTTCCATCCCAACGAAGCACCCGCTTCGATCGACAACTTTGGTATTGAATCCGAGAGTACTGATCTCTTGTAATCTTCAGGTTGCTTTTCGAATAGATCCCAACTCGGCATCGAAACTACTCTGGGGCTTATTCCAAGTTTGTCTAGTTCACGTGCGGCATCAACCGCTAAGGCTACCTCTGATCCAGTTGCGATTAAAATAATCTTAGGAGTTTCAGAATTTTTAAGGATATAGGCACCTTTCTTAAGAAATTGGGCTAATTCTTCAGTTTCTTTTAAGACGGTAATAGCCTGTCTGGATGCGATCAAGGCAGTTGGACCGTCAGATTGAATCGCAATTTTAAAAGCCTGTACTGTTTCGTTGGCGTCAGCAGGCCTTATTACCTTCAGATTGGGGATCGCACGAAGCGATGCTAACTGTTCGATCGGTTGATGTGTCGGTCCGTCTTCCCCAAGTCCGATTGAATCGTGAGTAAAAGTGAAGATAGTGTGAGCGTTGGATAAAGCAGCTAGCCTAACTGCTGGTCTCATATAATCGCTAAATATAAAAAATGTGCCACCTATAGGTAAAATCCCTCCGTGTAATGCCATTCCATTCATTGAAGAACCCATTATGTGTTCTCTAATTCCAAAGGCGATTTGATTACCCGACCTATTTGTTTTCGACAAAAGGCTTCCATTTTTAAGTTTCATTCCCGTATTACCTGTTAAGTCTGCTGAACCTGCCAACAAGAATGGAAGGTTATCGCTAAATTCATCCATACAAGCTTGAATCGCCTTTCTGGTGGCAATTTTGGCGCCCGGCTCAAAACTTAAAGAAATACTGTTTAGTTCCGTCAAAGGTGAAAGCTTCATATGAGAGTCGAAC
>JAJYVQ010000083.1 GCA_021791915.1 Actinomycetes bacterium
ATACCCAAGGAGGCAGAAGGATTGTAATAGTATTTGATGAAGCCCATTTATTAGATACCTCACAGCTGGAAGAACTTAGGCTTCTGAGTAATTCAAATATATACTCAAGTGCAGAGTGTTTACTGATACTTGTAGGTCAACTTTCACTTAAACACAAATTGCATCTTGCTAGCTATCTCGCACTTGAACAGAGGATTACTGTCAAATACTTTTTGCCTCCAATGACTTATAAAGAAACAAGAAGCTATGTTGTTCATGAACCTGAGTATCTGTGGTAGAACTGATACCTTGTTTAATGATGATGCATTAGGACTTATTCACCAATCAGCTCTGGGGCTTCCCAGATCGGTTAATAACTACTGTCGTCAATAGTTAATAGCTACATATACTGTTGACGATACGATAGCGGATGAAAAATCAGTCAAGAAAGCAATTGTTGAACAAGAATCAGAATAGGTAAAAAACGATATAAAAAACGACTACCAATTTAAGCTCACTATCATACCATTAACGACATTATGATCATAAACCATCTTCAATGAAAATGTCGCTATGGTATGCAAAGTGGCGGTCGCCCAACAGCACTAACGGAAAGCATGGTTACCCGCAATGACATCAGTAACCTTACCTTTTATAGTATTCTTGTCGAATTACAGTTCTTTTCTAGGATTTATGAACAATTTATTTAATATTTTTGGTCTCACAGTGGTCGACGACAAATTTCTAGTAAGTATAAGTTTTTAAAATATTTATAAATGTTTGGAAGGCTTTATCGCAATTGGGGGTTTACATATCAGGTAATAAAACCACAGTTAAAGGGAGCCAAAATTGACAGATATATCTGATGATATTGTTAATGGAGATAATGCAGTAGAAAAAGTTGATTCAAACATTAATTTGAGTCATTCTCTTTTGAGGGGCCAACTTAAGTTTGTAAGGACGATTGCTCTTTCAGTTGGGATTCAAGGACCAGTTGCTGGTGTTATAGTAGGACCCGCCGTGTTGGCTGGTCTTGTGGGAGGCGCTGGTGCTTTAGCATATTTACTTGGTTTTATTGCAATGGCATTTGTTGCTTTTGCATTTATAATTTTTTCTAAAGAATTTAATTCTTCTGGATCAATCTATACTTTTAATGGATCTTCTCTAGGTCCAACTTATGGGTTTGTTTCTGCTTGGATATTGTTACTAGTCTATATATCTTTTGCAGCTGGAGTTTATGCCAGTACTGCCGACATTACTCAGAATTTTCTTTCATCGTTTGGAGTGAATATTTGGTGGGTGTGGATTGCATTAGCTGGGTTTTTTTTGACAATGATATTTGCATACAAGTCTATTAAGTTGTCTTCGATTTTGATATTTACACTAGAGGCACTAGCTGTGGGTCTTATAACAATTGTTGGGATTATTGTTTTGATTAAAGGTGGCTATCGGCACAATGCCTGGTCCTTTAAGCCATTCGAACCGAATGGGATATCGATATCTATTCTTGGGCTGGGAGTGGTTAATGCATTTAGCGCCTTTAGCGGTTTCGAAGGCGCAACTACTCTAGGCGAGGAGTCTGTTAGATCAACTAGAACAATTCCAAAGGCGGTATTTTGGTCTCTCTTAGGTTCATCATTTATCTACATAGTTTTTACATGGATCGCAAATAATGCATACTCAAGCACAAGTGCTTTAGCTCACGCATCCGCTCCTTTTGTTACAATTGCTGCTAATAATGTTGGATCGTGGATGGGTAATTTAATCAATTTTGCAGGAGTTATTAGCTCCTTTGGTGCTCAGCTTGCATGTATTAACGCTGCCAACAGAATAATTTTTGCGCTTGGTAGAGAAGTGAGTCCGGAAGGTACTGGGATACTTTCGCAATTGACGAGGACTCACCGGCGATACCGATCTCCAATTGGCGCTCTTGTTGTGTCAGGTGGTTTAAGTCTTGCTGGATTGCTAATGTTCAGCATGGAATCATCACCGATCAGAGCTCTAACTATAATTGTCGAGTTAGGAGCATATTTAATAATTGTAGCCTACCTGATGACTGTTGTAGCTGCACTTGTGTGGGTATGGAAACACGGGCGAAATCCAGTTAAGTTGACAATCTTATTTGTAGGTATAGGCATCCTAGCATACGTACTTTATGATACTTTCTTTCCTTTCCCATCTGCGCCTTTTAATTTGGTTGTATTTTCCGCAATTGCCTGTGTGGGTGCGGGCATAGTTGTGGCTTTGCTACCAAAGGTACGTTCCAAATTGATGGCTTCTAAACTAATTCTCTCAGTTCAGAATCTAACGGGACGCTTAGATTAAAATGATTGAAATACGGAATCTACCTGAAATACGATGGAAAAGTTAGCCTATTGTAAACCAAATGAAATCAGGGAATTCTAACGCCACAGTTATCATATTTAGTAATGTACTTGCTCGGCATAGATCTTCAGAATTGTGGCAAGCGCAGTTTGCAAGGATGTATGTGCCTTAAACATGGAGAGTTGTAATACAATTTAGACTTTAAATTACATAAGGAGACTAAATGATCGATGCTGAAAACCAAGTTGAAACTAACAAAGGGAATCAATTAAGATCAAACTACTACGAGATATCTACGGAATATGGACAAATGTGGAAAAACTACCTTAGAAACTTTCACACCGCTAAGGCCGGAATTACAGAAATGATCCTTCAAAAGAGCTTTGCTGATGTTAAATCTGGTAAAGGATCAATAAATGCTTATGATTGGCTCTCGGGCAACCTTCCACAGTCTGGAGTAATTATAGATCTTGGTTGTGGAAGCGGTCCCTTCAGGCGACACGGTGCAAAGTCAACTTTAATTGGAGTAGATGTTTCAACTGAAGAAATTAGAATTGCTGCAAGCCATGGTGGTTATAAGTTAATTCAAAGTGATGTATCAAAACTACCATTAAAGTCAAATGTTGCCGATGCGGCCATTTCTTCTATGGCCTTGATGTTGTTTGATTCATTAGAACTTGTGTTTAAGGAGATGAATCGGATATTAAAGCCAAATGGGCTGGCAATTCTGCTTCTACCCGCTTCTAAGCCACTAAGCATTGGAGATTTACAGCACTATTTTAGGCTATTTAAGATCCTAAGGATTTCCAAACTTGACTATCCAAATGATGTGGCAATTAATCGACTAGAATCGGTCGCTTTAACTGCGGGATTCAAAGTAGTTTCCGACGAGAATTTGAAGTTCGAATACGTGATTCGATCTGAAGGAGATGCTAGGACTTTCTTGGAATCACTTTACCTGCCAAAAGTTGATACTGAAAATTTTGAAAAAGCAGTGGAGCTTGCCCGAAAATGGATCGGGAAATCAATGGGAATTCCACTCCGTTGTGTAGTCATGTCTAAATATTGACTTAATATGGTTCACTTTAGATGTAATCAGCCTGTAGCAATGGCCACTTATTAGGTGGTCTTTTGGCTGTAAATTTGGCGATTTGAATTAGTTGATATTTCCAAAATGCTTAAGCAAAATATACCAGAATATTTTTTGCCCATTTTTGAATAAATTTGGAACGACATTGTCGCCAAACGGGTTATTAATCATAAGTGACAAAATTTACAAGAAAACCAATATGCATTAATACAATAATTAATTCAACTATTGAGTTGATCGTAATAACGGCAACTCACAACGAATTTATGCAATTAGGTTCCGATTTATCAAATTTTGAGACAAAATCGAATATCTTGTCAAAGAAAGAAGGTCATTGTTGATGAAGTATGTGAAATTATTAATTTTTGGTAAAAATATTCGAACGACTTTTTGCGTAGCGTTGACTGTAGGTGCGTTGAAAACTGTGGTGAATGAAAGGAATTTGATTGTCAGAGTTAGAATAATTCCAGTTTTGATAGCTAGATTCATTTTTAATTTTGTAATTACTTTTTCTGTTGCCATTTTTGGTCACTTCCAAGCCGTAGAAACTAAATTACATTAGTATGAGTATCGTAACTGAAATAAACACTTCTAAAACCCTAAAATCACACCAATCTGCTGATGTCGTTATCATCGGAGGTGGATCCGGCGGAATCGGAGCGGCACGCGCCGCTAAAAGACGAGGTGCCTCAGTTGTTATGATTGAACGAGGAAAGGTGGGAGGTGACTGTACCTTTACGGGTTGTGTGCCTTCCAAAGCTCTTTTGGAAGCTGCATTTAAAGGGAACAATTTTAAAAACTCAATGGACATTGTCCACCAGGCGATAGATACCATTGCCGCTACCGAAAATGCAGAAAAGATCTCGGCTGAGGGCATCCAATTGGTCGAAGGTGAAGCTAAGTTGATCGATGGACATACTGTTAAAGTGAACAGTAAGACATTCCGAGCAAAAAGAGCAGTCATATTGGCAACGGGAGCAGCGCCACTGGTTCCGGCCATTAAGGGACTCAATGATATTTCTTTTTTGACAAGCGATAATATATTTGATTTACAAAAAGCACCTGAATCTCTCGCAATAATAGGTGGTGGGCCAATTGGCGTAGAAATGGCCGAAGCATTTTCTTATTTTGGAACTAAAGTTACTATAATTGAAGGATCAAATCGTATACTTCCGCGAGAAGAGGTTGAGGCGTCAAATGTAATTTATACATCACTTTCTAAAAAGGGTGTCAACTTCAAATTCGGATCAACTGTCAATCACATAGAAAATATACCAGGCGGACTGGTACGGATTACTCTTGAAAACGACAGCACTTTGGAGGCCGAGAAGATTCTACTTGCCGTAGGAAGAAAACCATCGGTGGAAGGAATTGGTCTTCAAGAGGCAAACGTTAAATTAAAAGAAAATGGAGCTGTTTTTGTTAACAAGTACATGAGGACAAACCTCCCAAAGGTGTATGCTGTAGGTGACGTAGCTCATCCTCTGCAATTTACCCACGTCGCATATCGTACTGGATATATTGCTGCAATAAACGCTCTGTCACCCATACCTTTTTTAAAGTTTAATGCCTCCCATATTCCTTGGGTGACTTATACCACTCCCGAAGTCGCCCATGTAGGAGTCAATGAAGCTCAGGTAGTAAGATCGCAGGCAAAAGTTGCATATTTACCGTTGAGTGAAGTCGACCGTGCAATAGTTACAAGAAAGACTGATGGGTTTATTAAACTAATAGCCACTAGTCGATTTGGCATAGGGCATATTGGAGGTGGAAAACTAATCGGGGCAACAATTGTCTCTGAACGAGCCGGAGAGATAATTCATGAGGTAGTGCTTGCAATTAAAACCAAAATGTATCCAGCACGAATTGCAGTTATGACTCACGCCTACCCATCTTGGTCTATGGGAGTTCAGCAGGCCGTGTCCCAATTTTTCGGCAATTTTGGTGGAAGGGAAGCATATGCTGCTGGAAGTAATCATAACATTGGTAAGTTGAATGAGTAATAATCTAGGCAACAGACTGTCAGACGCTGCTGAAGATAAGTTTAAATTTGAGCAATACGTCTTGCCGGAGATGCAAATGCTTTTAAATATTGCTAAGACTTTAACTAGGAATACTTATGATGCTGAGGACCTAGTCCAAGAAACCTTGCTAAAAGCTTTTAAGGGAATCAAGGTCTTTGATGGAAAGTTCCCAAGAGCTTGGCTAATTACTATAATGCGCAATACTCTAATAAACAAGGATCGTAAAAGGCGTCCAGGTCTTCTAAAAAATGGAGATGAGGCCGACAAAATGAGTGCCACAATAGTAGAAATTCCAGATCATCAAGTTGAGAGTAAGTTATTTATGGAAGCAATAATGAATGCTTTAAAACGGCTCCCGAAAGATATGATTGCGATAGTTCAGCTTGTTGATCTAGATGGACTGAGCTATACTGAAACGTCCTTAGCTCTTGGTATACCGATAGGAACAGTGACAAGTAGATTACACCGGGCCAGAAAACAGATACGGAAGAGTCTTGAAAAGTCTGGATATTCATGGAATACAGAAAGGAGTTAATCATGTTAGATCGACTTAAGAGCACAGTTACTGAAATGGCAAAATGCAAACGAGTAGGGAAGCTACTACAGAGTTACATAGATGGAGAAGTTGACATAGACCAAATTGAACTAATTTCAAACCACTTGGAAACATGTCTCAAATGTGGAATGAATTACGAAATTTATTCCGATATAAAACATGCTTTACAACTTGGACACTTTAAAAACGGAGCTTTGCACGAAGACGCATTAGCTCTTCAAAGGTTGAAAAGATTCGTTAGTACATTAGATGAAGGCTGTGCAAATCAATGAGTACTCATAAAAATAAAGCTAGCGTTGCACTTTCGACTCTAATAAAAAAAATTCGCTACCTCGAAGAAATCACGAGACCGATAAATCCTAAGGCGATGGAGGCAATAAACAGAAGGTGGAAAGAACTGCCAAATCATGTGAAAACTGACTCTCAGACTTTAGGCAAAGTAGGCGTTGGATGCGAGGGCACTCATGGCGTCTTCCCAAAGTGCAACTTTGCTTGTTCCCCTTGTTATCACTCTGAAGATGCCAACAAAGTAAAAATTGACGGGAAACATACAATTGAACAAGTGAAGAGCCAAATGGAATATCTGTACCGCAAGCGCTCATCTTATGCTCATGCACAGCTTATTGGAGGTGAAGTTACATTGCTTGATCCTCACGATCATGCCCGTGCACTCGAGGTTATGAGGAGTTTCGGGAGAGAACCTATGAGTTTTACCCATGGTGACTTTGACTACGACTACCTTAAAAAGTTGGTGACCCAAGAAGACGGCAAAAGAAGATTTAAACGAATCTCTTTTGCAGGACACTTTGATTCGACAATGGTTGGAAGGCGGGGGCAACGTAGAGTATCAAAAGAAGAGGAAATCGATCCATACCGTCAACAGTTTTGCGAAATGTTCAACAAGCTCAAAAAAGAAATGCATGTAAAGTTTTACCTGGCTCATAACATGACGGTCACACCACAGAATGTGGATCAGATTAGTGGAGTAATCGCCCGCTGCAAATCAATGGGTTTTAACATGTTTTCATTTCAACCCGCAGCATACGTGGGGGATGAGCGGAGATGGAAGGAGGATTATGGGTCTTTAGATCCCGACTACATTTGGCATCAAATAGAGATTGGAATAGGTACTAATCTTCCATACCATGATTTTGAAGTTGGCGATGTCAGATGTAACAGAAGCGCATGGGGAGTGTTGGTCGGTGATCAGTGGCACCCTTTTATCGATATTACGGATAAAAGAGATAGAGAAGTAAGGGACTTTTATTTAAATAATATGGGTGGGTTCCATTTTAATATCCCGCTTAAACTGCTTATTCCCAGACTTATAAGATTTACAATAAAATATCCAAAGTCAATACCTCTGGCCGTAAAATATGCAATTCGATTTGTAAACCGATTGGGAGGAATTGTAGTAATTGTCAAAAATAGAATAACCCCGTTTACTGTGGTTATGCATAGATTCATGCATGCGGAAGACGTATTGCCAGCATATGAACTGTTGAAGCGAAATGAATTAAGTAGTGATTTGAGAATTAGGGAAACTCAGGAGAGGCTACTTGCTTGCTCTTATGCTATGGCACACCCTGAATCCGATGAGATTGTGCCTGCTTGCGTTCAGCATAGTTTGCTTGATCCAGTCGAAAATAAAATTCTTGCTCAATCTCTTCCCCTACCAACCAAACGGAAAGTAAATCAACTGACTAACTTTAAAAATGTTTGACAGTACAGTTAGAAAAACTCTATCAGGAATATTAGAGCCGTTAGGTAATCAACTCAACAAAAAAGGAATTAGCGCAAACTCCATTACTCTCGTAGGCTGGGTATTTGGGCTTTGTTCCTGCTTGGCTGTTTTGGACAAACTTTGGATATTAGCGCTAGTCCTATGGCTAATCAATAGGGCCATAGATGGGGTCGACGGCCCGGTTGCCAGAGCAAGCCAACCTACGAAACTCGGTGGATTTTTGGATTTATTTGCTGACTTTAGTATCTATGGTGGCTTTATTACAGCACTGGCAGTTGCTGAACCCAAAGCTCGATTGGCTTTAATTGTACTATTCTTAACATATTATCTATCGGCCGTTGCGTTCCTAGCTTTTACTTCGCTAACATCGGATATGAAAGTCGGTCACGATGACGGCAGGTCAATACGATTTCTCGGTGGTGTGGCAGAAGGGACGGAAACTGTTTTAACTTATGTTCTGTTCTGCCTTTTTCCAAATTTATCAGATCAAATTGCTTGGATATTTTCTGGTATGGTCTTCATAACTGCGATTCAAAGAGTGCTTTTTGCGATCAAAGCAACGGTGAAACTATAATTCATCCAATATACCTCTAGTCTTGAATATATATTATTATCTGCTGTTTGTTAATAATCTAGAACTCTTTGCACCGTTATAACTTGCAGAGTCTATTTACGTAATGTTGATCCTAATAGATGGGCATGCCGCCCTCTTATTTACTAATACAATAACTCTATATCCAGGCTAATGAAAATTATAATTTCGATAAAAATTAGGTTTTAAAAAATTGTCGAAGATGGGAGTCAGTTTCTATAACTTACTGGAATCGCTATTAGTTGTATTGTACCTTTCTTCCACTAGGCTCTGGGTCTGTCTTGGCTTATAGCCCTCGGTCCTGAATACCAATTAATAACTTTGGCTCTTCTGGGTTTTCTGTGGGTAATCTCACTACATTTGCATCCTTTTTAATAGGACATGAATCTGATAGTGTTGAGTTTCGTTAAGTTGTGTATAACTTTTCAAAGGATGTTTTTGTTGTATTTAGGTAACTGCAAAACGATCCAGATCACAAATCCTATCTAATCAGTTGCACCTCAAACTTAAATGCAAGTTATAAAATGATAGTTTACTTTGCATGTAAAGTATTATTTTCTAACGGATGATTATATTCCGATAATAATACATGTCCTAGAATACCAGCAACAAGAAGTAATAGTCCGCCTATTATGTAAACTACAGAGATACCGAAGGTATCAGCCACAAATCCGCCGGCTACGACACTTATTAATCTTAAGGAGTGCCACAGTACATCAAAAAAAGCATACACTTTACCCTGCAAATTATCAGAAACTCGTTTTTGAATAAAAGTAGTAAAGGATATCGAACCCATACTGGTGGCAATTCCGTATAGGATGAGAGCCGATAAAGTTAAAAGGAGAAATGGAGAAAATGCGATAGTCAGATCTACCAGCGAGCGAATTATGTAGGGTAAATAAATAAATTTAACGCTTAATTTTTTTGCCATCAACTTATTGAATACAATAGGACCTATCAATGCTCCGATCCCAATTGCACCTAACAAAATACTAAAATCAAAGGGTCCAGCTTTCAGCCTATTTTTTGCCAAGACAATGAGTAATGCGCTGGTAGCACCTGCAGATAGTGCGGCAATGGCCTGGATGACTGCTAGAAATTTTAAAAATCTGTGACTTTTTATCTCGATATATCCATCCTTAATTTGTTGAACCCACTTTTGCTTTATTTTTAACCCACGCTTGGTTGTGAGCTTTAGACGAGAAATTAATACTGCAGAAAATAGAAATGAAAAGCAATTTATTGAAAAAGGAAGTCTGACTCCAAAGGTTTCTATTAGTAACCCTGCGAAAGGTGCCAGAGCTATTTGACCTATGATGGCAGATGACCACAACAATGAGTTGGCTCTGCTTAACGTCGCAGAGTCACAAATTACGTTTGGCAATATAGCTTTTGATGCAGGTGCAAAAAATATGGTCCCTATTGACAACCCAACAGCGGCAATATAAATTACAATTAGGTTTGTATAAAAAAGAACGAGAAGTAATGCAAATGCGAACCTCAATACGTCAGCCCCCATCATTAATCGTCGCCTGCTATAACGATCGGCGCAAACTCCGCCAACAAAGCCCAAGACAAGTATAGGAAAGATCTCGGCCAATGCTAGAGTGCTTACATCCAATCCGGATTTAGTAAGTTGGTAGACTAAAATTACTAAGCCTATTAGGTTAAATATATCCCCAAATCGGCTCACGGAGATCGCTATATACAGTTTTAACCAGTTGCGATTTAAGATCAGTTTCGAGGACTCATTTTGGCTGTCAGAATTGCCGCTATTTTTGTGAAGGAAATTAAATAATTCATTTAGGTTCATTTATTACAAATTAAACGGCTCTTGTTAAAATAGTGGGAAATTTTGGTATTCTTGATAGTTTGATTTAACATAATATTTGTGTTTTTTGGAGGATAAGATTAAATAAATTGATAAGAATTAGAGTTAATTATATTTGTATGTAGAACAGCTTACATTGGTGTCTGGTGAAGCTTTAACTAATAATTTTAGTTATAATTTAGTGGACTTTTGCAGTTTTTATCACTGTAAAAGCTAAGTTTATCTTAGGAATTGACCCTATTTAAGTAACATCTACCAAAATGTCTATCATCCCTTCAACAATTTTAGTAGGCTATCTTTCTTTGAGGGAGACTTGTTTAATTCTTTCGGTCCATTATGTCTCTCTTAAGTCATGTACATATGACACTGTAGAGCCAAAATAATAAATTTGTGGCTCGCTCAGGTCCTTCACCTTTTTAAGATTGCGGATCTTCGCCACCAAAACATTGCTTTACATCACGAAATGTTACTTGTCTTGACCAACGTCCACTATAGTGTGCAACAACGTCTACATCACTGAAACTTTCGTTATCTGTTACAAAAAAATCATCTGGACAAATACCGTCAGAATCACGAACAATCACAAGCGTTACCATTTTGGTCTTATCAACTGCGTACCAGAGAACACGCTTTGACCACAAAAGTGTTTGAACTTGTCTGCCACGACAGTTAAACTCTCTGGATGTAAATTCATTTTCATTAAGATCTTTTGATATCAGATCTAAAGATTTTAAACGTGCTCTTCTGCATCTCGGTCTACCAGGTTTAAGGGTCTTGTTTGGAGCAGTTTAAAAAGTGCTTAAGTTTCTGTAAATACGAGATGTAATCGTGGCATTTGGAATGTGCCTGCCAACAAGGGGTGCGTAGCAACCATCTGCACATATTTCAAGATGTCGATCCTTGAACCACCTAGATAGCCAAACTGCTATAA
>JAJYVQ010000084.1 GCA_021791915.1 Actinomycetes bacterium
AGCTGTCCAAGCGTAAGTCTGTGCGTAGCTGGAGACTCAAATGGCAATATTATAACTTCTACTAGTCCGACAACTACTGGTTCGTGGTTAGTTTCAAATGTGGATTCAGGTGAAATTATATTAGCTTTAACCTGTTTTAGTTCAAATTTATGTATAGCAGGTGATTCGAACGGAAATATTCTTGACTCGATATCTCCTGCTTCAGCTAGTTCTTGGACATCTAATAAAGTAGACGGATATTTTAAACTTTCTACTGCATTCTGTTTAAATGTGAACCTGTGTTTGATGGCTGACAACATGGGTAGGGTTTTGACTTCATTTACACCTACTGTTTCCTCGAGTTGGACTATCAACATCGTCGATAGCGGAACCTCGATAAACTCTGTTGCGTGCCCCTCCCCCACATTTTGTGTAGCTGTAGATTCTGCTGGAAATATCCTGAATTCCAATGATCCAACTGTCCTTCAGAGTTGGTCAACTTTTGATGCTGACTCGACAAATTCAATCATTGACATATCGTGTCCTTCAATAAACTTGTGTATCGCAGTTGACGATGCTGGGAACATTCTTTATTCAACAAATCCTATGTCAGTTTCATCTTGGCAAATAGTTAACGTAGATGGCAACAACTCTTTCGTATCGGTAAGTTGCTCGAGTGTGGCATTCTGTGGCGCTACTGATTCAAGCGGAAACATAGCTTATTCGACTTCGCCCGCCTCTGGAACGTGGCAAGTGTATGATGCAGAAGCTTATCTGTCTCCTATTACGCCGTACGCAATTTCATGTCCAAACTTAGAATCTTGCTACATAGTCGGATCCTCAGGAATGCTATTATATTCAGCCTCAGTTAGCAGCGGTCCCCAGAGCTTTCAAGAAGCTAATATCGATTCAAGCTTTGACATAACTGGAATAAGTTGCTACTCGACCGACTTGTGTTTCGCCACGGATGACAACGGAGATATTCTTTATGCGAATCTGAGCAAATCATCTTCTTGGACAACTTACAACCTTTCGGGTATAAACTCAATCGTTTCGCTTAACTGCGCATCGGATGCGCAGTGCGTTGTGACTTTATCCAACGGGCAAATCGCTTTGTCGAACTCGGTTATGCAAAGCACTTCTTGGACATTTATGAATCCAGATGAGTCGATGCCCATCGGTTCTTCTCAATGCATAAGCACCACTTTTTGTATCGTAGGTGATACCGGGGGGCAGTTATGGCTGGGAATAAATTCAATTACATCAGGAGATCAGTTTATGCCCGTGCCTCTCACAAGGGTGTGCGACACGCGACTGAACACGAATCCCAACCAGTGCAATGGATTCGGTACTAATTCTGAAACATTAACACCTAATTCTAATCTAAACGTTTCGCTGGTGTCACAAGTTAAATCCGACCTACCTGTAGGCGTAAACCCCGATGCGGCAGTGGTCAATGTTACTGTCACAAACACTTCTTCAAACGGTGGATTTTTAACAGTGAGCCCGGGAGGCTCAAATCTGCTGTCAGATTCATCCGTTCTAAATTGGTCTGCAGGTCAAACTACGGCAAATTTAACAGTAGTTCAATTGGGACCTTTAGATGACATAAATCTCTACAATTCGGTAGGTTCTGCCGACGTAATAGTTGATTTGATAGGTTTTTTTGTAACACCTGGAATCAATTCAGGATACTACGTTTCTGTCAATCCTGACCGTATTTGCGACACTAGAGTCGGAGTGAATATAATACCTAATCAATGTAACGATAACGGAACAAAGCATAATATTCTTCCCGCTGGTAGCTCATTAACGATTCAAGTTTCTGGAAATGATTCGATACCGTCGAACGCTATTGCCGTAGCAATTAATCTAACTGCAACAAATACTCAACAAAATGGCGGATACTTAATCGCAGATGCCACTGGTAACGGAACTCCCAACATATCAAACTTAAACTATGACAATAACGAATCTGTTTCCAATGAAGCTATAGTTCCACTGTCTGCAACTGGATCAATTACAATTTACAATTTCATTGGCACAACTGATGTGATAGTAGATGTTTCCGGATATTTTACTTCAACATTAACTTCTACTATCCCTGGAGTGGATTTGTCATTTGTGCCGGCAGTACCGACAAGAGTTTGCGACACCAGAGTCGGAATTAATACTATACCCAATCCCTGTAATCAGTTTGGTAAAACAGATAGTTATCTGACTTCCAATTCAAATATGGTAGTACCTATTTCAGGAAGAGGAGAAATACCTTCAAGCAATGTTTTTGCTGTATGGTCAAATCTTACTGCAACAAATACCACCTCGAATGGAGGTTACATATCTGCTAGCCCAACAGCTCCGAGCTCTCCGTTCGAATTCAGTAATCTTAATTGGGATCAGGGACAAACAGTGGGACACAGTGCCTTAGTTCAATTGAGTAACGTTGGTGATATTACTATATCCAACTATATTGGAAACGTAGACATAATTGTCGATATTAACGGTTGGTTTGTCTAATTATCTTTCTTTGTCAATATTGTTTAAGACTGAACCTACTCATTGATCACAAATAGCTGTTTTTACTAATCAAGGATATCGTTGAAACTGGCTTCAAGGCTTATAAAATTCTGCCAAGTCAAATATCAGTTTATATAATCATTGCGATTTATAAAGCGGTACTTTTCAGGCATCAAACCAATACTTTCATTGAATATAAATCAGACTGAACTCAAAGTATAAGTTCAAATACAAAAAATGATTTACTTCTTGAATAAACTCGATCGGCTTAGGAATTGAATAAAAGACATTCTATAAATTATTCTTAATATGTGATGCATAAAAACACCTTTAATAGCCCACTGTCGCGACGGAAATTCTTATCGAGAACGGTAGCAGTAACTTCTGGTGTACTCCTATCACCGCTAGCACTAGATGCCTGTTCCAGCGATTCAACCAAACAAACCTCTATTGATGTTGCTGATGTAAGTCATTTAAGTTCTCAACAACAGCTTCTATTTTCAGCCCTTCAGGGCATTGCAAATAAGACAGGACCCAATATTTATCTACTTGGCTTGGACGGTTCTGAACCTGGTGCAAATGTAACGGAATCTCTTTGGCTTAAAGAAATTGTCCCGCTTGAGCCTAATTTCCTGTCTATAGAAGCTCTTTTGCAAAAGTATATTCGACTCGTCGACGGATTAATATTATGGGACAGTCGCTTAGCCATACATACACAAAATCTTGCAACCACCTTAGCCGGAGTATATAATTATTTGCCAGTCTCAGCTCAGTTGGCCAATTGGAATTTACTTTCTAAGTTTAATTTAAAGGTCAAAATTGACTTGTCTAAAAGAAACTTTAAAAATGGCATTGCCGCTTATACATGGCTGTTAAATAGAAAACAGTCTAATCAAATACAAATTTTGGGTCCCCCTGTTTGGATCGGTAATATTTTAAATACAAGCACTCCGAGAACCTCGTTAAGGGATTGGATCGTATCGGAAAGTGGATTCGCATTTGAACTCTATGTCGAAACCTTATCTGACTTGATCTTTTTGCCTAAGTTACTTAGTTTTTTCCCCAATAATTCTACAGTTTATGGATACCTATATTACGATGACGCTGTTTACCGTAAAACAGGTATAGCCTTTAATGAATATACCGCTGTAAGCACATTGTCTAAATCTAATAAAGCATTGGTGGCTTCTAGCAATGCTACAAACTTAAGTGTTTACAGCAAGATAAATTCACCATATATTAAACCTAAATGGGTAAACTCTAAAACTCCAGTTTCAGACAATACTACTTTTATTAGTTTTGGATTCACAGACGGTGACAATGTCGGCTACAACTTGCAACATTTAAGGAAGTATCTCTGGGACGATCCGCTTCGTGGATCATTTCCCATGTCTTTTTCAATTTCTCCTTATTTAGTAAAATTAGCGCCGGGTGCTTACTCCTATTACACCAGATCGATGACCGAAAACGAAAATCTTATTATGGGACCTAGCGGAGCTGGCTACGTATACCCATCTGATCTCAAGAACCTATCGCAATATTTAAAAACGACTAAAAGTTTAATGGATCTAACTGGATTAGATGCAATTTGGATTTTAGATAACAACACCATCTATCCACCAAGTTCAAGCATGCTTGATGCATATGTAAGCGAGCTAAATCCAACAGCCATCGTCTCGCTTTACGGAGGCTTTCCGAATGCTGCTGCATATCAACCTGCTGCTTTTTTGTATAAAGGAATCCCGATATTAAACTCCGTAAGAGGAATCGGAGTAAACGCAACTACTGAGGCGATATTGACAACAAATCAATTGGAATTAAACAATTTCCGAAACGGTCTAAAATTTCAGTTTGTAGCACTTGACGCATGGTCAATGACATATAACGATGCGCAATCCATTATGAAAAACTTAGGTGAAAGCTACAAAGCTGTGACGTTATCTACCATGAGTAAACTTATGGCTACATATAACTTAAAAGATCTATCTAAAAAACACTGACATCCATGGATCTTGTCGACTTTTTAAACCTTGAAAATTAGGGTTGCTGGTTATTTAATCTGCTAGAATACATAAACTAGTGTTCCAGAATACATAACCGAGTGTTACAGTATGTCGGCTTAATCAAAGTTTGATTTTATTAAACTTGGTCGAGCCTCATAATTTGGTAAGATTTTCGTAACCACAAAATTGATTTTAAAGATCAAACATACCTATGTGATTTATGTATAAACCTTCGAGTTGTGGAGAACTTTTAAGGAACAACATTTCAATCGTAAATTATTTCCAATGATTAAATTAAAAGGTAGGCTTAAATCCATAAGTTCTATTAAGTTATTTTTATTACTATTTGTACTCTGTTCCATCCTATTTATTACGTGGTCCATGAGTCAACCGATCGGAAGCGAACCTGACGAAGCTTCAAACTCAATATATGCAGCTTCAGTAGTCAGAGGAAACATATTTTTAAAATACTACAGCATAACGCCTCTTCCCATTTGGGAAACTAAGGCACCCAAGTGGGTAAGCGACCTTTACAATGCAGCATTGATCGACGACGGTGCATTTGACACCGGATTCAGTCAAAACCCAAACAATTACATAAAACCTAACTCTAATCAGCTTGTTCACACTACTACTGATCTTGCTGTCTTGCCTCCTTTCTATTATTTTGCAACTGGTATTCCAACATTGTTCAATGGAGGGCTACCAAATTTATTTGCGATGAGAATTATCAGTTCGCTTATGTCAGGCTTTTATTTAGCCCTTTCCATTTGGGTAATTCTAAGGTATAAAATGCATCCAATCTCATATTCAGCGATATTTTTTTCAATTTTTCCAGAAGCTTATATGATGGCATCAGCAGTTAACCCCAACGGCCTGGAAGTTATCGGAACACTGTGCTTAACGGTTTTGACAGCAGTTATAATCACAGAAAATACTTCGAAAATGTCAGTAATAAAGTTATGGCTTATAGTAGCGGCGTTGTTGTCACTCACTAAGACACTCTCTCCTTTATGGGTACTTATTTGTGCCATTTATATTGTTATCGGAATCGGTTTTAAGCCAGCGATCAAAATGATTGTAGCCAAGGAGAATAGAGTTTATTCAGTAGTTACGCTCTTGTTTGCATTATCTACTTTTATCTGGGACCTTCTGTGGGGCAGATTCCCTTATCCAATAGTATTTTATTTGACGAACAATTATAGAAACTACAGTTTCTTTCAACGACTATATATTTCAATAACTAGATTCCCGCTTTACTTAAATACTGGATTCGACAAGATTAGAGAATCTTCTTCAAATGAAATGTCCATTGCGTGGTCATGTCTTATGATTATTGTTCTTATTATAGGATTGTCAGTAACCAATATGCGACAACGTATTATCATAATTTTGTCAATAGCTCTGGCAATAATATTACCTGCTATAGTTGAAGCATCTCAGGGGGCTGTGTTGGGCGAATGGTGGAAGGGTAGGTATGCGGACGCTTTATATGTTAACACTCCAATTCTGACGCTTATGTTTATAGGCAAACAACTTAAACATTTTCCACCAAAAAATCAACTTGCTAAAGTTCTGTCTAAAACTAAGATTGTGCTTCCGCTAACTCTTCTACTCGTATCTTTAGTTTTCGAGTTTGATTCTTTGTTTAATTCCATAAAAGTTTATATGAGAGGTATTAAAGGATCCAACAACATTTTTGTTAACACTAATACAGCATGGGCGACTTACCCATATGGGTGGCAAGATGTTTGGTTGGTGAGCAATTTGCTTGTATGTATAGTTGCAATATATTTGTTGTTTAAACTTTTCAAATCTGAAAAGGTCAATTTAATGGAAATTAAACATAGTAATTTAAATGAAAATATAATTTGACTTATCTTTATCTAAAACGACTGTAGATTAATCACGCAATTGACAATGCGTCAGAATCTTGCGTCATTTAGGATGCGTTCGATATCGAATCCAATATACTATCAATAACTGCCGAGGGGTTCTTGGCTGCAGTAATCGGTCTGCCTACTACTATCATATCTGCTCCCATTTGAATGGCTTCATTTGGTGTTACGACTCTTATCTGATCATCTTTTGACGACCCAGGAGGCCGAATACCAGGTACTACTTTAAACATTCTGTTACCAGCGCTTTTCAAGATATTCAGATCAACTCCGGAACAAACTAATCCTGAAAGTCTTGCATCTTCAATCTCTTTAACACGTGAAATCAAGAGATCAACCGAATGGCCGAGGTCTGACGTTAGGACACTTACTCCCAACATATAACAGTCACCCTTTAATTTTGCATCAGTTCTACCTTCCAGAAAACCTTCATTTGCCGAAACCAACATCTCTTTTCCCCCTGCAGCGTGAGCGGTAGCATATTTCACCCCCATTCTGCCCAATACCTTTGCGGCTTTATTGACGGTATTGGGAATATCATGCAATTTTAAATCTACAAATACGTCAAATCCCATATCGATCAACTTGGCTACCAGATCAGGACCTGCAACTGAATAGAGTTCAAGTCCAACTTTAAGAACTTTAATCTTGTCTTGAACCGTTGATACAAATTTCATCGCTTTCATTTGAGAATCGAAGTCCAAAGCTACGATCAGCTTCTCTCTAACGTCATAGTTTTGTTTCAATTTATCCTCATTCATTCTGTAGTCCGTTTTTGCTCTAGCTTTCGGGTGGGTCTATCAAATGATTTCTTTGTGCTCAATTAAGTTTTCAATTCTAAGCTTCTGCAGTTTATTCCATAAACCTTCAAAAGAATCTAATTCATTTTTTAAAATGTAGTTACATAAATCCCTCTGTATATTCCATGCCGTCCTCGGATTGAAAAATGTTGCAGTACCTATCCCAACAGCATTTGCTCCTAAGAACAAGTATTCTAATAGATCATCTAAATTAAATATTCCTCCAACGCCAACTATCGGCACTTCAGGCATTGTTTCCCTAATTTTTGCAACAACCGACTGAGATACAGGTTTTAGTGGCGACCCAGAAATACCTCCAACAATATTTCCTAAAGAAAATTTCATTGTCTTTGTGTCAACATCGATTCCAAACATAGTATTTGTAAGAGTTAATACATCAGAACCTGCATCGGTAGCCGCTCTAGCGATGGCAACTGGATCGGAAACAACTGGCGTAAGTTTGGTAAAAATAGGAATTTCCAAACTACTTTTACAAATATTTACTATTTCAAATGTAAATTCAGTACTTTGCCCAAACAGTTTATTCTGATCTTCAACGTTTGGACAACTTATATTAAGCTCAACTCCAATAACTGATTCAAGCTTTTTAGATTCACTTGCAAGCTGAACTATCTTTGAAATTTGACCAAACTCTTCGACTGTTCTTCCCCAAATTGAAAGTATCACTTTAGACTTAGTTTTTTCCAAATCCAAATAGTCATTATCAATAAAATGCTTAATTCCCCTTCCCTGTAGCCCTACGGAATTGATCACTCCAGATTTAATTGATTTAATCCTGGGGAGCGGATTACCTTCCCATTTATCCAAGCATAGTGACTTAACGGTAATGGCTCCTATCTTGCTTAAATCTCCGTAAGCTGACAACTCGTCACTGTGACCAGATGTGCCTGAAGCTAAGACAATTGGTGACTTTAACTTAATTGAACCCAGACTTACATTCAACGGTATTGGATGGTTTGAATTAATTTTATGGAACAACCTCATGCCACGTTTTTTTCCCAAGCACTAAAAAGTTCTGCATACTTACTTCGGTTTAGCACAAGATCCTGATGACTACCCACTTCTACAATTTTACCTTCGTCAATGACAACTATGGAATTTGCCTTCATTGCAGTATTTAAGCGATGTGCTATAACTATTAGTGTTCTGTTAACTTTCAGCTTATCTAATGCAGTTTCTATCATTCTTGCGCTGAACGGATCCAAGTTGGAAGTCGCTTCGTCTAAAATCAATACCTTAGGATCGGTCAGTGCAGCTCTGGCAAGAGAGACCAGTTGCTTTTGCCCAGATGAAAGCAAAGATCCTCTTTCAAAAATATAAGTATTTAGACCATCTGGCAGATCGTCCAGCAAAGAGGTTCCGCCGATCGACTCTAATGCACTGTATATATCGTCTTCAGTAGCATCAGGTTTCCCTATCTTTATATTGTCTGCAATTGTTCCAGAAAATAAAAACCCTTCCTGGGGGACTACTATTGCCGATTTTCTGATTGACATTTCATCCATTTGATCTAACCGAATAGATGCAAATGTTATCTCGCCCTCAGTCGGATCGTGAAATCTACAGATCAGTTTTGCCAATGTTGATTTTCCAGCTCCAGTTGGACCTACAAATGCGATGTGGTCTCCAAATTCAATTTTCAAATTAACATTGCTTAAGGCATTTGGCAGATTTTGGCCATATTTAAAACTCACATTTGTTAATTCATAGTCTCCTGACGTAGGCATAGGCTTTGGGTTGGAACAAATCTTAAGATCGGTTTGGGTTGACAATATCTCGTACACTTTGGATAAAGCAGCACCTGAAGATTGAAGCTGCGAGTACAACTGGCTCATCTGCTGTATAGGATTATATAGGGTATTTAAATAAAGTATAAAAGCAACCACAGTACCGATAGCAATTATCTTATCGTGTACTAAAACTCCACCAACACCGAGAATTAAAGCGACTGAAACTACTCCTGTAGTTTCCAATACCGGAAAGTATTTTATGGAAATAACTACAGCCTTTAAATTAGCGCTAAGCTGAGCCTGATTTGCATCACTGAATGATTCCACGGTATGTTCCTGACGACCGAATGCCTGTATCACTTTAACGCCTGCAATACCTTCCTGCAAGTTGGTCAACGTATTACCGATTCTTTCTCTAACCTGTAGATAGGCAATTTTAGATTTCTTCTCAAACCACCTTGACAGAACGATTAATGGCGGCAAAGTTAACAACGTAATTAAAAACAACTGCCAACTCATCACAGCAAGCACTATTAGTGTCACAAAAAAAAGCAAAGCATTAGTTACAAAAACAACCAAACCCTGTTGAACTAAGTCCTCCATCGCATCGAAATCACTTGTCATTCGAGCAACTAATTTGCCCGCAGGAATTTTCGTAAAAAATGAAATAGATAGCGACATAATGTGACTGAAAAGTCTGATCCTTAAATCTCTAAGACCCATTTCGCCAACTTTAGCAATAGTTCGAGTTTGTGCCCTACTAAATAAGATTGACAAGATCATGGTACAGATTAGAATTGACGATATTACTGCCAATGTTTTAAACTGACCTCGCTTCAGACCGTGGTCTATGCCGTACCCAATCAAAGCGGGACCCGCCAACGTAGCAGCAGATGTACCCAAAAGATAGAATAAAGCCATCCAAAGTCTTCTTTTGTAAGGAATGAAAAGCTTAGACAACTCTTTAACGGTTTTGACTTTGTAAGTCGAAAGAGTATCAAAGTCATCTATGTCGTTGCTGACCGCCATTAGTTCACATCTTCTTCTTCATACTAAAGATCCTATAAAATCACCGTAAGGCAAGAAAGTTTTTAACAACTCTGCATGAGTTCCAGTTACTAATAACTTTCCATGATCAAAAAATGCAACACGATCTGCCAGCATAATCGAAGAAATTCTGTGGGCGATTATCAATGTAGTTCTCATCTTTGATACCTTTTCAATTGCATTTAAAATCTCGTTTTCATTTTGAGGATCGACTGCCGAAGTTGCATCATCTAATATCAAAATCTTGGGGTCAGACAATATCGCTCTTGCTAGGGCCAACCTCTGACGTTGACCTCCAGATAAAGAAAGTCCTTTTTCTCCTAAAATGGTCTGATACCCATCTGGAAGCTCTTGGATAAAACTATCGGCATTTGCAATTAACGCAGCTGATTTTATTGAATTTAAGTCTGCGTCTGGCAAGGCAAAAGAGATATTAGCTGCTACTGTGTCACTAAACAAAAACGTATCTTCAAATACAAAACCTACCTGCTGTCTTAATTCGGTAAGCTTAATATCCCTCAAGTCCAGTCCGTTAATCATTATCTTCCCAGATGTAACATCGTAAAATCTTGGAATAAGTTTTACCAGCGTAGATTTGCCTGAACCGGACTTCCCTACTATTGCGACAGTCTCTCCAGCATTTACAGTAAAATTCA
>JAJYVQ010000085.1 GCA_021791915.1 Actinomycetes bacterium
ATATTGAAATTACTTTACCGTTTTCTACAGTATTGTCTGTTTCGTCCGTTGAAACTTCTGACAATGGTAGTTCAACAATATTTTCATTAGTCAAGTCAGATAAACCCTCAGATACTGGATACGCAGAACTCTGAGAATCATCTGTATCGCTTTGATCACTCGAATTATCTGTATCTATTTGGTCCTCACCTGGTACTGTTGATACCACATCATCTTGATTCACATCATCTGAATTCACATCATCTTGATTTGCAAAACTTACTAAAGTGCCTTCTTCTAAAATTGGCAGATCTACTTGTTCTATCGCATCGTCGATGTCAGAATCGACGACAATTTCAGAAGGTATCGATTCATTGTTGCTTGAACTTTCACTAGGTATAAAATCATCAGAGACCTCCGACTGTGTACTGATCGTAGAATCGTCTCTGGTAACAGAGCTATTCTCTTCAAAGGTAGTTTCACCAGTTACAGCTATGTCATTGGTTACCGATCCATCGTCAGTGGCAGAAGTATTATCACTGGAAGCCAAATCAGCAACAGAATCTTCATTTGAAATATCTAATTTATCAAGAACAGATTCAACATTTTCCGATGTAAGATCAGCAGGTAAGGATTCTTCGGATAAAAGTTCAACCTCACTTTCATTTGCCAGTTTCGACAGCTTATCTTCTGTTACAAAGATCATCCCGGTTTCGCCTTTGTTTTCTTCAAGAGCAGAAGTCTGTGACTCCTCGCTAACTTCGATCTCCACATCGTTTTCATTTGCCAGTTTGAGTAATTTCTCATCCACCAGTAAATTCGGGTTCAACTCGGTGAGGTTACTATCTTCGATTTCAAGCTTATTATCTCCATCTGGTTTTGGGTTTGTGGGCTCTGTAAAATCCATGGAACTTACTACAATGGGCTTAGATCTGTTCAGATCAAATATATTTTGTGACGGAACACTTGAACTAACATTTGGTTCATTTTTTGAGACTTCGGCTGGTAGATTTGCTTCATTTTGATCGGCTAAGCTAGACTCGGCGACTGATCTTTGTATTAATTTTGGGTCTTCCGACTGAACATTTTTTCTTGCCTCATCGATATCTCTCTTAACCATTTCAATTTTTTCCTTTAATGAATCGGAAAGGTCAAATGGCGAATTTGAAGATTCGGTTAAAGCAGAATCATTCACCGAATTATCACTAACAGTCGATCCACTATTATCTCCACTGGTATCTTCGCTGGTATCTTCGCTGACTACGGGAACTGGCAACGTTATTTTTTCTAAAGTGTTGTCTGATTTAATATCTGCATCCTCTGCTGCAATACTATCTTCGACTAGCTGTGTTTCATTGTGTACAGTCGATGCATCTGGTAAATTCGGTGGATTTGGTAAGTTTAGTTCTTTGTCTACATCAAAGAGCTGATTTTGATCTGTTAGATGAGATAATATTAATTGGTCAGATTCGGATTTTTCAGAGTTTACTTGGTCTGATACCCGCTCACCCTCTTGTACGGGTAATTTAATATCGTTTGCAGAGTTTTCTACTAACGCTGAAACCTCTTCTGAGACTCCGGCTTCCACTTCAATCACAGTATTAATGGGCTTATTTTCCAGCAAATTAGCCAAATTCTCAGCAAAGATGTTTAATAGTTTTTGAGAAACCTCATCAAGAAGTCCTCTCCCAAGCTGTGCAATTTTACCGGAAATAGAAAGATTGGTAGTTACGTTTACTTTTGTAACCGATTCGGATTCATTTCCACCTACCGTAAGGGGTTTTAAGGTAGCATGTACCACTGCTGCTGCAGAGCCAGAACCTTTGGTCTCCTTGCCATCGGCTTTTAGAATTACGGTATAGTTTTTATGATTACGGTCCACCCATGTTGCTGAGCCAGAATACCCCGTAACGATTGGGCCTACTTTTACCTTTATCACACCTTCGTACTCGCCATTTTTGACCCGGTTAAGCTCTGCTCCTGGCAAACAAGGTGCTATCAGTTTCAAATCCGTCAAGACTTCCCAAGCTTTTTCTATGGGTACAGGCACTCTAAATTCGTTTATCAGCTCCATTTTATAAAATCTTCTTTCGTATCAATGTCTGTTGAACTTCCAGTTCCTTCAACCAAGGTGACTAAACTTGGAAAGTTAGCAATAAGGTGCTTGCCACCAATATCACCGGTAGTGGGCAACTTAAAAAACAGCTCTCTACTAATTTTAATCGGATGAGCTACCTTTTGTCCATAGGTAGTGGCAACTATCGGCGTACTCTCTTCTTCAATGACCCTTTTAAACGATTCTGAAACAAGAAATGGCATATCGCCCAAAGCGATTACCACTGCTGAATGATTTTGAATGCTCGCATAGTGAATTGCTATATTTAAAGACGAGGCCAACCCCAACTCGGCTGAATGATTGACAAGTATTGTAAAGTCATCGCTTATCAAATAGTCTAACGACTCATCTTTAACCACAACAATTCTCTCATCACATTTAACTTCAGCTACGGTCTCTAAAACCAGGGAGATTAAAGGCCTGCCACGAAAATCTGAACTTAATTTTGACTGACCTTTATTACCAATAGATAAGTTATAACGTTTTGAGCTTCCAGCAGCCAGGATAACAATTGCAATTGACACAGTTTAATTAATAATACATTAAATAATACACCGCTTGCAAAATATTGATCAGTATTAGGTAAATAGTCAAAAGTTGCTCACGATACCACAAGTGTGAGCAAACTAACATTGGTACGAATTAAACCAACTATTCGAATAAAGTTTCTGATTTCAGACCACCGACAACTCTACTGCCAGCCTACTCTATGTAATTATGCTTTATGGTAAATATACTTTATGGTAAATATACTGCAGATATATTGTCATCCCCAAAATATGCCAAAGGAATTTAAGTTTACCTTTGTGCTGTAATCTTACCGTGCGTTGCGTAAAGGTGCTCTCCAGACCGACTATTCTTTTCGGCTACAATTTCTGCGATTATTGACAAAGCAATTTCTTTAGAATTGTTTGCACCGATATCCAACCCTATGGGAGAATGAATCTTTTTTACTTTGATTTCATCTATCTTGAGATCTCGCAGCTTTTGAATTCGTTTTTCAGTAGTAACTCTTGATCCCATAGCTCCTATGTAAAAGAACGGCAAGTCAATTGCCAATTTAAGAGTAGGGATATCAAATTTTTCGTCGTGGCTTAAGACACACAAGCTATCAATAGGTTTAATAATATTTTTCATTTCAACTAGATATTGATCTGGCCACTTCGTCACTAACTTGACTTCTTTCGGAAATCTGGATCTATTCAAAAACACCTCTCTGGGATCGACCACAATTACGTCAAAATTCATCAAGATCCCAACTTGACTCAACGCAACTACGTGATCCGAAACTCCGACTATAACGAGTTTCGGCATACCGTCAAATCTATAAAAGAAAAACTTTTTTCTCTGTATATCTTGCTCATTCAAACTTGTAGAATCTACCTTATTGTCAGCTTTAAAATCACTTTTCCTATTATTCCCTGTATCTATAGTCTTATTTTGATTAAAAATAATGGAATTCAACCGAGACATATCACTTAAAACCATCCCAACTTTACAATCGGAACGTCTTAATTCATCAGTTAAATTAATTAAATAATCGCCTTTGAAACTAAGATCTTCTGAATCGTGCAAATCAACCTGAACTGGATCGGGATTTAAACTTGACACAGCAACCATTCTCCCTTCATCGATTTCTACAATTTGTCCCACCTGTCCGTTTTCTATGTCAATGACAGCATAGGCACTTTTCGCATTTAGTGCCCGCTTGAATACCGGAAGATATACATCCCACTCTGGAACAAATATTAGTATTTCAACCGTACCCCCACAAGTAAGCCCGAAATTAAATGCTTCGTCATCCGTATAAGAGAACGAGTCTATTTTTGGTTCACAGACTTCACTTTTCTGCTGGTACTTAGTAACTTCAGTCGACTTTCTTTGAACGTTTCGTGACGACTTTTTCTTAATGTCTACGGTTTTAATCATTTCAAGAATTGATTCAATCACCGCTGGTTCGACACATCCACCCGATACTGAACCTAAATTTGCACCTTGAGAGTTGACAACCATCATAGATCCCATAGGCATAGGCGAAGATCCACTTGCTGATATTAACACGGCCATTCCGACTTGATACGAATCTCGGATCCAACTATCTACGGTATTAATTAAGTTGCTTGACAAATAATTGAGGTTCACGAGTACGCCTTCATCGAATCTGCGATCCTAGGTTAAGTAGGAATTTCTATATTTTGTTAAAAATGTTCTAAGTAAGTGCAGCCTGTACTGTTTGGAAGCATAAATATCTTCAGTAGGTGAACAGATTGATTCGATCTGTGATATCACAGAATCTAAATTATCGGATAGTTCTGACTTATCTATTTCAAAATGCAAAGTTTTAGAACCCATACTTATAATTCCAAAACTTAACTGATCGTTAATTTCAACAACTACAAGACCCGAAATCGCCCAATCCTGAGCTCTTTTTGAGATCTTATAAAATTCTTCGTTTTTTGAATTTACTGGAAATTTCAGAGAAACCAACAACTCGTCTTCTTTGATTGTAGTCTGAAGAAATCCCTCGTAAAAATCAGCAAAACTTATTTCACGAACTCCTTGTTTAGACGCTACAACTGCAGTTGCTTTCAGGGCCATAAAACAGCCAGCGAGATCTGACGCTGGATCACCGTGGGCAATAGCTCCGCCGATAGTACCTCGGTGACGAATCTGGGGGTCACCTATCTGTCCGGCCACTTTAATCAATATTGGGCATTTTAATCCAATATCACTATAACTCTCCAGCTCGCTATGACGGATCATCGCTCCAACTTCTAAAAAGTCGCCCTTTAGTTCAACTATTTTAAGTTCGGGGATTTCGCTAACATCTATCAGTATGTCAAAATCGGTCAAGCCCATCTTCATCAAAGGTATCAATGACTGTCCACCTGCAATTACTTTTTTACTGGCTGCACCACTTCCGTCATTTTTTGCAGAATCCTCTATAGCCAAAATATCTATCGCTTCCTGAAGTGACTTTGGCTTTAGGTATTTAAAATTACAAAGTATAGTCATTTAATTACTGACAGGTTCTGTTCACAGTTCCAAAGACAGCATAGTCTGTGCGACACTGATAGCATTTACAATGTTGTTGTAACCCGTACATCTACAAAGGTTTCCTTCCAAACCCTGGCGAATCTCTTCTTCGCTTAGAATTTTTCCATTCGGGGTCGAACTAAGCAGTGAAATTGCAGCCATGACCATCCCGGACGTACAAAACCCACACTGGAGACCATGACATTGACTGAAAGCTTTAACCACTGGATGTATCAACCCTTCAGATTCAGAAACACCTTCAAGCGTAACTATATCTTTCTTATCGACCTGAACTGCCAAAATCGTACAGGATTTAACTGACTGTCCATTCAAAAGAACAGTACATGCACCACATGTACTTGTATCACAACCAATATTTGTTGCCTTTAAGCCCGCAACTTCTCTGATAAAGTCCACTAGTAACATATTTTCGTCTACGTCAGCTACAATCTGTTTTTGATTTATAATGACAGTTACATTCATTTTCTTACCTTGCTTTTAGTGCTACTGATCTACTTTTAGTATTACTCAATGACTTTAACATTTCATAGTTAAATTGCTTCAAAATTAACTTGTTTTAAATGTTCCAGTATTTTAAATATTCCAGTATTTTAAATGTTCCAGTGTTGCTGAACAAGGTTATGGGTAACCTTATTTTAACTAGATTTGTTGCCGTATAACGCATTGTAAATTTTTACTGGAGTAATCGGAATATCTATGTTAACAATACCAAATTCGCTTAAAGCGTCCACCACCGCATTTGCGACTGCCGGTATAATACCTATAGTTCCCGATTCCCCAATTCCCTTAGCTCCCAACTCGTTGATCGGCGTGGGAGTCTCAGACAGATTCACTTCAAAGCGGGGGAACTCAGTTGCAGATGGAAATCCATAATCGTATAACGTAGAAGTCATAAGATTGCCATCCGAATCATAAATCACTTCTTCGAAAAGAGCTTCGGATGCTCCCTGGGCAATTCCACCATGTAACTGACCCATTGCAAGTAGAGGATTTATAATATTGCCTGCATCGTCGACAGTTACAACTTTCATTAGTGTAACCTGACAGGTATCCAGATCAACTTTCACCTGAGCTAAATGAGAACCAAAAGGAAAAGTAGGTGCATCTGCTTTATATTCTGCTTCACATTTAAGATCAACACCAGCATTGTAGGCCAACTGAGCTACATGATTGAAAGTATAATTTCCCGACCCGCAAGAATAATATCCGTCGAGTTTAGAAAAACTGACGTTCTCCAAGCTACTATTTGTATAGTCGGCTAAAAATTGGCGAATTTTCTCGACCAAGTTTAAAGTGGCACGATTTATAGCTACACCACCAGACTGAATTGATCGGGAACCGAATGTACCTACACCAAACGGAACTAGATCAGTGTCTCCCTGTATTACTTTAATATTGTGAACGCTAATCCCAGTTATTTCACTGGCGATATTGGCAAATGAAGTCAAGTGTCCCTGTCCATGAGAAAATGTTCCACAGCGTAACTCCAAGTTGCCATCAGGATTTAGCTGTGCCGATCCATACTCAAGAGAAGGTATCCCGTGGGTTATCTCGACGTATGAACTTATACCAACTCCAATTCTAAATCTGGAATCCGAATTTATGTAAATACTTTTCTCCATTACCAATTCGGCTAAATTGCTTTTTTCTATAAGTGCCCTCAATGTTTTTTCGTATTCTCCAGTGTCATATATGGCACCAAACTTAGTTTGATAAGGAAATTGATCTGGCTTAATGAAATTTAAGAGCCTCAGTTCCACGGGATCTACTTGAATCTGCCTTGCAAACTTATCGACAATTCTTTCAATTGCGTAGGTAGCCTCTGGTCTGCCAGCACCTCTGTAGGCAACCACTGGATTAGTATTTGTTATAACCGAGCGAGACTTATACTCGACATTTTTTATGTCGTAAGTGCCCGAAGTCATGAACCGTGTAAATATAGGTAAGAATGCTCCAGTTAACGGATAAGCACCACAATCTTGAAGAACCTCAAGATAGTAGTGAGTAAATTTTCCTTCCCTAGTACCGCCCAACTTTGCTCTTTGAGTCTGCCCCCTTCCGTGACCCAAAGCCAACATCGACTCCGTTCTAGTTTCAACCCATTTTAAAGTCATATTATATTTTTTTGCTAAGTAAGCTACTAACATTTCTTCTGGGTAAATTCCAATTTTTGCCCCGAATCCACCACCTACGTCTTTTGCTATTACATGAATTAGGCTACTGTCAATCTTTAGCATTTTAGACAGAGTGTCTTTTACGCTATGAGGTGCCTGGGTAGAAATGTAAATCTCAAGGTTTTCCAACGTCGGTTTGGCAATAATTGCTCGACCTTCTAACGGACAGGGAGCAACCTTAGGAATTACGTAAGAATCTTCAACTACTATTTCGCAGTCACTAAAAAAATCGTCCTCATTAAAGTCAGTGGGGAGATTTTCGCTTGCCACATTGCTTTTAGCGCCGTCAAATATCAATTCATTACTTGCTAAAGAATCCTTAATGTTTATCAGCGGGTTAAGTGGCTCAATATCGATCTCAACTAATTCGGCAGCTTTAGCCGCCTCTTGTTTAGATTTAGCTATGATTACAACAATCGGTTCTCCAGAATATCTAACTTTATTTTTCGGCAACAGTTCCCTGACCATAGCCTGGTCTACAATCTTTGCAGGCACTAATGGATCTAAGGCAATTTCATTTGCGGTTATAACATCTACAACTCCACTCATATCCCTAGCTGAACTAACATCAATTGATTTAATGATGCCATGGGAGATATAAGATCTCACAAAGTGTACAAAATGAGTTTCTTCAAACTCCAAGTCAGCAACGTAAGTTCCCCCAACCGTTAAGATTTTTTTATCTTCAATTCGGCTAAATTCTTCATTGCCGACTTGTCGTTGTTCATTCTTAGATTTTGTATAAACTGTCATTTCCAAAATTCAAGTCGAGAAAGCAATCTCTTCAAGAAACTTTGATTTGATTTATGATCTTGCGATGTACTATTAGAACCGTTTGAACCGATATAAGATGGAATTGGGGGAATCGGGTTCGCCGAAGAATTCCTCGGTAAAATGACATAAGGCTGTTCTCCCTTTTTTACAAGTCCATATCGCTCGCGGGCTAGTTTTTCAACTTCTCCCGGGGTATTGAGTTGATTAATCTGCTGTTTTAGCTGTTGATTAGACTTTTGAAGTTGTGACTGCGTAATTTCAAGTGACGCAAGTGACTTATTTTCGTTATAAAGCCGATTAAAAGGAAATTCAAAGGCAAAAAAAACCAGAATAACTAAAAAAACAATTAAGAAAACTGGTTTTTTCCTTTTCTGTAATTTTCGGTTTTTACTTTTTTTAACTGTCATTATTTACTTTAAAGCTTTGAAGGCATTCTTACCTTTATAAATTGCAGACGAACCAAGCTGCTCTTCAATCCGCAAAAGTTGATTGTACTTTGCAATCCGCTCAGATCTAGCAGGTGCTCCAGTTTTAATCTGCCCGCAGTTAAAGGCAACAGCGAGATCTGCAATCGTGGAATCTTCAGTTTCTCCTGACCTGTGAGACATCACTGTAGTATATCCTGCTGATTTTGCCATCTCAATTGCCGCCATCGTCTCAGAAAGCGTTCCAATTTGATTTACTTTAATCAAAATTGAATTTGCAACTTTTTTTTCTATGCCTTCCTCAAGTCTTAAGGTATTTGTAACAAATAGATCGTCTCCGACCAGTTGAATCTTTGAACCTAACGCTTCGGTTAGCTCTTGCCATCCGTCCCAGTCTTCTTCATGCATCCCATCTTCAATTGAAATGATTGGATAGTTCCCAACCAATCTCTTCCAATAGTCACACATCTGCGATGAGTTCAACGGTTTATCCATGTCACTTAAATGGTAATATCCATCGGAGTAAAATTCTGAGGCCGCAGGATCTAAGGCTATTGACATATCTTTACCCGGTACCAATCCAATTTTTTCAATCGCACTAGTTAGCAACACTACCGCTTGTTCATTAGATTCCAAGTCTGGAGCAAACCCTCCTTCATCTCCTACAGCGGTAGAAAGTTTATCTTCTTTTAAAATAGATTTTAGGCACTGATAGGTTTCAGCTCCCCACTGCAATGCTTCAGAAAAACTTACAGCACCGATCGGAGCTATCATGAACTCCTGAAGGTCAACTTTATTGTCTGCGTGTGCACCTCCGTTTAATACGTTCATAAGCGGAACTGGAAGAACTGAAGCTAATAGACCTCCTACATACCTAAACAGCGGCATTTCAAGTTCGTTTGCCGATGCCCTTGCCACGGCCAAAGATACGCCAAGAATAGCGTTGGCTCCCAATTTCGCCTTGTTGACCGTTCCGTCCAACATTAGTAAAGTCCTATCAATTTCGGTTTGATCAAACGAATCTTTCCCGAATACTGCTTCGTTAATTTGTTCGTTGACATTATCGACTGCGGTTAATACACCTTTTCCGCCATACCTTTTATCTGAATCTCTTAGCTCTACTGCCTCATGGGAACCCGTAGAAGCTCCTGATGGAACCGCAGCCCTTCCAATTATTCCAGTATCTAATACAACATCGACTTCCACAGTCGGATTGCCTCTAGAATCTAATATTTCGCGAGCTTTTACTTCAATAATTGTTGACATTTCAAACTTTCTAACTAGAGATATCAAACTTATACAAAATTATCAAAAAATTCACCTATAGTAGTGGATATGTGACAGTTTAAACTAAGTGAACTGATGCAACTTACAAAGCTAAATGCAATCTACATCTACTTATATTTTAGGTCAATTCAGTTAACGATATAAGCTCAAGATACAATTTCGCTAAATTTATAAAAATTTTGTACACTGTAATGCTCATAGATGCTTAGATTTTTCTGCAGAAAGTATTGTAACTAACAGTTATGTGGAATAAGTTATGTGGAATAAGTTACATGACGGCAGTTGTTGATTCAACAGATCTGCTTGATAGGTCAGAAGCAGAATATTACGAGCTATGCTGAAAAGTAATACTTAGGAAGATTGATCTCACGAGAATTTAGCATTTAAACGAATCAAGTAGGTTAGATTTTATTATTAAACCTAGATCCACCGAAAAATTATCGGCACTACTAAAATTATCAAAAAATGACTGTGTGGTCTTGAGAATTTCAGTTTTGGTATATAACTGTTGAAATTAGTACGTGTTCTATCAGAAATCTTGATTTAGTTTATTTAAGTGAAGACGCCGGTTATATATTGGAGGCTGCCTTTAGATAATGAGATTCTATGTTTTTATAGTTAGTAGTGCTATAGCATCTAAGGTTTGAATCCACTGTTTTTGATATGGCCATTTATGAGGTAAATGAAGAATATATTTTCTGGCTTTTTTTGTAATTCGTCCAGCAAATAATATAAACATCTTTCTAAAACTTTTAGCTGTAATTCGTTTATTGTCAGATACTCTTTTCATCCAAATCATGAA
>JAJYVQ010000086.1 GCA_021791915.1 Actinomycetes bacterium
TTCAATTTCATGTCCAGTTGTTCAGAATTGTAAAGCTATAGATGATGTATTCGGATATGTTTTTAGTTTTGATAATGGTAAATGGTCAATTTGGAAAAAGCTCGAAATTGGTAATTCTTAGCATAGCTAATGATGTCAATAATTATATGCTTGACGAATTACGACAAAAGCTAGAACGCATATTCTTCATTTAACATATAAATGGGATTATCAAACCCAATTGGATAAAACCTTAAACTGTATTGGCCAGCTCACTGATACTTTGCGACATTATATAATGTTTATAGAAATAAATTTGAACGAAAGAGGTCGTGGTTTCGAGTCCCATCAGTTTCACTATAAAATCTCTGTTAAGTAGGCATATCGTGGAATTTGTCAAAAGATTATTTTTGCTCAGACAGCAATAGTAGCTAAAATAAGCCTATGGGCAATTTAACAGCTAAATTGGTCAAGTAACCAAATCATAAAGCTCGGGGAAACGGCGACGGTACATTTTTTAAGCATTCTGGTTCAGAGTATTGGGTTGCACAAATAACACTTTCATCTAATAACGGTAAGCTAATCAGAGATAGTAAAAATGCTAAAACCAGAAATCAGGCAAGAGTTTGCTCTAACCTCTGATACTTTCGGGTTTAAGTGGGTTTGGGTTTATGAACCAGTAGTTACTTTATAACAAAATTTAAATATATTGGGTCTTAGCCGTAGGCAGGCCTATGGGCTATCGGTGTCTATGATAGGAAGCAGATTATATGGTTACATTACTTATTTTCAGAGTTGTTCGCAACTAACATATACTTCAGACTGTACTAATACAGGAGAGAACCCAATAGATAATTCGATTAATTATGCCTTAGGGGAATACGGTAAATATAATTTTAGTGTGGATGACACATATTTTGCGTGCTTGCTCGTAAGACTTGCACCAGTAGCTCTTAGTGAAGGATTTTCACAGGTCTCTTCTCCTAAAAGTCTCGTTAACCTTAAGCGTAAAATAGTAACTTAAGAGGTATTATGTTCGTAAAACTGAATAAATTAGTTTCAGCGATTGGAATGTTTAGTTTATTAATCGGATTTGTTATTTTACCATCTTGTTCAAGCACGAGCATTCAGACTAGCAAGCTTGGGTCAGCAAACGGAAACTATGGATTATTGGAACCTGATTTTTTTACACCTCAAGATAAGTTAGCGTATTTGTGGTTACAAGTATCAACCGACGGTGATAGCATCTTTGGAAAGTTAACTGCGACTGAATTCACGTCAATTCATGAAAGTAATCCTTCGCGTATGTGCCCTGTTAGATTGAAGACAGTAATTTTAGATGTATCAGGTACTATATCCACTTCTTGGATAATTATACATTGGTATAACACCGAAACTCTTAAGACTGGTCAAGTAAGAATTCTGCATCATGGTTACTTGCTTTTAAAAGCACCATTTAATCCAAATGGTACAAGGATATATGACAATGAACAAACTCCGAGTCCCTACGAAATTCATTATGCAACTTATGCATCTTATTTAAAATATAAAGCAAGTCAACAAAAGATGCTTCAAACAGTCTCGTACAATTGTCAACATTAACAAAGCCTGTCACATAAGAATAAACCACGGTGAACTAGAGAATAGATTTATGCAATAAGTTCTGAATAACTAAGTGGACAGCTGGGTGCAGTAGGACAGGAGTAATTCATTATGCACAGTCACAGAATGAGTCACTGTTCAGTTTTAAGCTACAAGTTAACTTTATTTGGCAAGTATTGATTAACTCCCAATATCAAATTTATTTACCAATCGGAGGTAGCAACGAAGCTATAGACGCCTTAAGCGGTACAAATAATGTTAAAGATGCAGCGGACATCTTCGAGGCTGGTTTTGAAGCTAGGAGAACTCTGCTTTTGTCAAGTAGAATAAATTATGCAAATAAAGTTTTAAGGGAGTTTGGAACCTGAAATGACTTCTAGAACTAAAATCCGACAACATGGTAAGAAAGTCTTTCTCGCAATAATACTAGTAGTTTTAGTATTTTCCTCTTGGATAATGTATTTATCATTTAGTAAAACTTCAACTTTGACAATCATTAAGAAAAAGGAAAGTCCGAACCAAATAATATTGGAGGCAGCTCCACCACCGCCATTTCCCGCAACTGGTGTGACTTTATCAGGAGGATATTTTGTGGCGGTTCGAAACGAAAGTGCCAGCACATTTAATTGCTCGCAAATCGGTGGCAGCGATTGTTTCAAACGTGTAGACGGGTCGCTGACTCTGGCAATGTGGAACAACGAAAAACAGTTTGCAACAAGTTGGATAAAATTCAAAAGTTTAAATCCTATGAATTGTTATCGATATATTACTAAAGCGTGCATACCATTGCCAGGAGATTATTCAATAGAACCCAGCAAGAACTTCGTTTCTGCTAGTTCAGCTGAAATAAGTGAGATGTTGCCAACTGCTTCGGAATTCCCACTTGGCGTCTATACTGAAAATTGGGTTTCTTCTACGGTAGAAATACCTAGCGGGGTTACAGTTGAGATGCAGCAACTTTTTAAAAATCCTTCGTCGGCGCTAAGGGAAATATCTTTTATTGTTAAAAACGATTTCTTGAAAGGTAAAACGGAGGATGAAAGAATCGTGAGAAATAATGACTATTCATTGGGTTGGACTACTGTCTTTGCTGGAATTGCACCAAAATATTCTAATTACAATTATTGGGCTTTAACTTCTCAAGGTCTTGCACTTGGGTTTTCTCAAGGTGTCCTGGCGGGCGATGATGCTGGACGAATTGAAGTTACCGTTCCGTACACTAAGTTAAGTAATTATTTCAGCTCGTTAGGTTCATATCTCGTTAGCAAAGTTCAAAATCCTATTTTTATTAGAGGAGAAATTTTAAATGGTATTTCTGGGTTTTCTGTGGGAAATGTCACCAGTTAGGTAATTTTATAGAATAATTATCTATATAAAAGATAGAGAACTATATGAGCAAATTTTAGGTATTGCTTTCTTATGGAAAGTTGAACGTGTGGAGCTTAATTCGTCAATCAAGAGGTGTAGATGTGTATTTAGAGCATGATTCAGAGATTAGATTTAAGTGTCCAAAATGTGATGTTGACTGAACCTACACCAAAAAGCTTACACCTTCAATGTAAATATAGGAGAATATATATATGAAAGAAAGTAAACAAACCAAAAGAGAAAGACCCACTTACTCTGATAAATTCAAAGATGAACTTTAGATCGTTTCAAATAAGTAGATAATATTGAAGTGGTTTGAGATGGTTTGAATTTCTCGTAGACTCCCTAACCTAAGAAATTATGTGAGAATAATATTATAGAAAAAACATAGGTAAGCTTATTTTCAGCCACTTCAAAATAATACAAATAGTAGCAGGATTTAGCAATCTGGTAAGTTGAAACATTCGCTTCAGTAACTTCTAAATACCATTGAGTATAAAATATTTGTCAAACATTTGTCAAACGAACTCAGCTGAATTAGCCAATATTAACCGACTTAAGACATCATCTCACCCATTCTGAACAGTACGTTTACGAATATGGTGTACCCAATATTACCTATCCATCTAATACATAACCCGAAGGTCGCTGGTTCAAATCGAGTCTCCGCCACTAATAAAACAGCAGTTCAGATAACCTGTGGATATGACTGAAGAGCCGTATATTATTAATTCTTTTGGTTGAAAATAAGTATTTACTTAAAACATATATTTGTTGAAACTAGATTAACTAAGCTACTTGGTTAAAGCTAACGATGCCTAGGAACGGCAAATGTTTTATGGTCTCAAACCCTTGTCCCAAAAGTCTGCAGGGGATGAATTTAGCTTTGGTCTAAATTATTATTTGAGTAAAAAGTTGGACATAGAATTAGATATCACAAAGGGGTGAATCTCTGCAACGTTTAAATTTTGAAGGCAAAAAATATTGTTTTGGTTCATAATTCCGTGGTAAACTGACACGTTTTTCGACTCTAAGCAGCTGAATATGAGACATACCATGCAAAAAGAAAGTTATAACCATGTGAATTTATTTTCATGGTAATTACGTTTTTCAATTCTTATTAATTTCATTGATGTTACAGATATCAATGAATATTTATTGCGATGAAAATTATTTCGAACACCTGTGAATTAAACTATAGATAAAACGACTAAACGAATAAATTATTACTTCTATGAATTCACAGAGCACAATACAATCCATTAGAAAGAGGCATGTAGCCTATGACTACAGAGGTCACAGTGCCTCAGTCGAAAGGCATTCTATACACACCTATCCTGCTATGCTTCACTATTTAATGGTGCGAGATTTAATCGGAAAATATACCAAAACTGACTCATTGATTTATGATCCTTTTTGCGGCAGTGGAGTAAGTCTGGTTGAGGCTTTAAATGCCGGCAGGTCTGTATATGGAACAGATATTAATCCATTAGCGTTGTTAATAGCTCATGTTCGATCTTCAAATTATGATGAATGCTCACTACTTAAGACTTTTAATTCTTTGCAGCATCAGTTTAATTCATTACCTCTAGACGTACCTAAAGTCAAAAATATGGATTTTTGGTTTAAGGGTAATGTAGTTGAAAACCTAGGGAAAATTAGACATTTTATTACACAAATTCAGGATGAAAATGTTAAACGGTTTTTCTTGTGTGTGTTTTCGGAGACTGTGCGGAAAGTATCAAATAATAGGAATAGTGAATTTAAAAGATACAGAATTCGGGATATTGCAAATTACAATCCGGATACAATGGCAATTTTTGAGAACACATTCCGTTTGTTTACCAGAACGGTTATTACCGATCCGATTACTAACTCAAATTTTAAATTGTTCTTACATGATATTAGAACTCCAGTACCGTTTGATGAAAAAGTTGATTTAGTTATAACATCACCACCATACGGAGACAGTAGAACGACTGTAGCTTACGGTCAATTTTCAAGTTTTTCACTTGATTGGATAAGAGGTCTTAACCCATTTGGAGATGCAGATCTGTCATTAGATCGATTGTGTTTAGGGGGTAAGATGACAAATAATAATGACTTTTTACCGTCTGAAGTATTGTACAAAACATTAGAAAGCATTGCAGATCGTAAGAGATTTGAGGACGTGCTTCAATTCTACTGTGATCTATTTGTGAGTTGTAATCATATCTTCAATGCTTTAAATGAAACAGCGACGGTCTGTTTTATTGTGGGGGATAGGCAAGTGTCGGGCGTTCAAATTCCAATGGATTTAGTAGTGGCAGACTTTTTTCAATTCTTGGGGTTATCTTTGAAAAATATATTGATAAGGGAAATTTCAAATAAACGAATGCCATCCGTAAATTCTCCTACTAATGTAACCGGGATCACGTCATCCACAATGAAAAATGAGTATATCGTCATACTAGATAAATAATTCTTGATTTAGTTTCTTAATATAATTACTAGCACGACTACTGATATGACATATGAATTAAATAAGGCAGAGGCTAAAACTATAGATGAGATCTGTAACACTGGTTACATGAAACCAATACTGGAGAAATTGGAGGCATCGATAAATAATAATGAATTTGATTGGCCGAAGGCTTTTGATCATATTTATGATATTATGATAAATTCAAAAAAAGAGGTGGAAAATAAACTTAACGATAAACAACTTAATCCACAAAATTACGATATAAAGCAAGCTATGAAGTCAGTAGCTGGCAATGCTTTTTCAAGGCTCATAGTTTATATATTCCTAAAGAATAAATCGATTGGAAAAATTAAAAGAGGAGTTTTTATAACCAGCAAACAGTCTGAAGTTAATGATCTTAGCTCGGTTACAAACATTTCGGTTAATGGGCAAACACAAAAGCTGGATGCAGATTTAATTATATATTCACTTGATGCAAAAAAATCTCTGACAAATTGTGCCATCGTATCGCTAAAAACATCGTTAAGAGAAAGAGCAGCGCAAACTGTCAAGTGGAAATTACTTATGGAAATTGCACAAGGCTGTACTGAATTGAAGGAAAAGTATAAAATAGAATACAGCCCAATATTTAAACCGCTTATATGGTTTGTTACGGTTAACTTTTATAATGAGATAAATAATCCACAGCAGAAAGGTCTTTTGGAATTTTTCGATGATGTGTTCATTGCCAAAGAAGTTGATAAATCCTCAGTAAAGCCACTATCTAAAATAATAAATTGTGTTAATAAATGGAGGCTGACCTGAAAGAGGCGAGCTCAGGTGCGGTTGGGTTTTTCGTATGTTCGATTTCGATTATTTAGCTCTTCTGGCAGTGAGAAATTGAAATTTATTAATGCCATCCAAGCATTAATTTTTTGAGCTAATCTAACAACTATTCACATTTCATAAAGTTCCAACAAGTCTACTGATATTGTACCCAGAAGTATCGGATATTAATTTCGGAAAATGAATGAGTAAATTAAGATTAATTAGGGATATTAGGAAGCGTGTTGATTGATGATAAGCAGCAGTAGCCTACCTTGCAATACGACCTAAATTCAGGTAACACCTAAACCCAACAGCATATTAATTCTTGTTAAATATTTGTCAAACGAACTCAGCTAAATTAGCCAATATCATCCGACTCAAGACATCACCTCACCCATCCTGAACAGCATATTTACGTAATTGCTGTACACAATAACACCTACCCATCTAACTTATTACCCGAAGACCGCTGGTTCAAATCCAGCTATCGCCACTAATAAAACAGCACCTCAGAGCCGATTTGAAGATCAGCTTTTTTGTATATTCAGAATCTCAAAAATGTCAAAAATCAGCTTCCAAAGCGAAATTTGCTTAACTGTAGTCAGACTACTATTTTACTGTTATTTTTGTCTATCTTTTAAATATGTCAGTTGTTTAAGCTACTTAAAAACCCTCTCCTTAACGTTTCAGAGTTACAAGAATAGGTGTTCGAGAGTTACTGGAATATTCACCTATCATGATTAATTTTATTTTCCTATATTTCTATTGAGAGTGTAAGCTTTTTGGTGTAGGTTCACCTCGTCGTTGAATCCAGGGTGTTATGAGTTTATGATTAAGCTTATAGATGGAAGTTACCATAAAGCATTGTTCAACTTAAAATCGTAATGAAAATAACTAAAACACTTAAGTTAATATCTAAGATTGTTGCAACTTTAGTAATAATAGGGGGATTATTTTATGGTAGTACGGTAATTTACTACAAGGTAATTAATTTAATACCTGGTGATGCTAAACCTGCACCTGGTACAGGTGACCCAGGCAATGTCAGGCTTAATAAATTGGCCAATGACCCTATTTTTCATACCCTTCCACTGGGATGCCATCAAGATGGAAAGTTACAAAAGTCACCAGCTGAATGGAGGCCGTTTCATAAAACATGGGATGGTCCGTCAGTTACTTTAGACTTTAATTGTCCCAATCTATCTGAAAGTGCTGTAGGAGATTTTATAAATAATGTCGCAGTAAAGTCTGGCTGGGTTTTAGATGGCGATGATCGAAATATTCCCGATACGTGGCACAAAAAATTGAAGTATGGCGTTGAAGAAGACTCGATCTTATACATCATGGGAAATAATCTAAATACTTCACTGCCGTCACCATCTTGGGAATTGGACGGTAGTACCGATGCAATAAATAGTCAGTGAAATAGTTCGTAGATTACACCGCTAAACTTCAGTATCTATTATGCCCATTCTTCATATCAAAAAAACTTTGATACAAGCAAAAAGGATTTCAATATATTCAAATACTCAATCCGGTTGCCTTAAAGAACCGATTAGAATTAAATTCCTGTCAAACATTTGTCAAACGAACTCAGCTGAATCAATCAGCATTGCCCACCTTTAAATATCACTTCACCCGTTTCGAACAGCATAATTACATACTAACTGTACCTTGTAACAACTACCCATCTAATTCATAACCCGAAGGTCGTTGTTTCAAATACAGCTATCGCCACTATTAAATTAGCAGTTCAAATTACCTGTAACTATGGCTGAAGAGCTACAAAATTGGCTTTGTAGTCGCTTGCAATGTCTTGACTAGAATAAAAAACGCAAGTCAATTTAATGAGTCGAAGTAGCTGTTAATCTGTTCTACACTGTTGTTGTGAAGAAAATTACAGTTGCAGTTTCAGATGAAGTTTACAGGAATGTCCGAATACATGCAGCACAGAACAGTACTTCGATAAGCAAGATTGTTGCGGAGTACCTTTCTGCGATTTCGGAAACGGCTCCTGATTTTACAGCTTTAGAATTACAGCAGAGGCGGATACAGCGTTCGGTAAAGAGATTTAGTGCCAGCGATCGATTAAAAAGAGAAGAAATTTATAGTCGTTCGGATTGTTGATACGAACTTGCTTTTATATGCCGTGTCCACTGAACCTACCGAAAAAGGGAAGTCCAAACTTACAGAAACGATATTAAAAGATAGGGAAATTCGAATATAAATAATTCAAACCAATTACGTAAGTGCAATCCATTGCGCCTAAAAACAGCAATTAAAAACCAAATAGTGCCACAATAAAATTACAAGAGCTAAGTAATTACAACAACTAGGTAAGGTATCTATCCAATAAATCAAGTGAAATACTTTACGAATGTACACCTCTCAAAAACAACTTTTCGGCATAGATTGTGAAAAGTCTGAAGACTTGTGATAGATTATTACAATAATTTAAAAACTATACAATATTTAGAAAGTTGGGTGGTCTGTGTTGCCGAATAAATTACATTCTATAGCCACAAGGTTATTAACGGTCATATTGCTTATAGTAGTGCTATTTTCAATAATTGATGTGTCGGCTAATTTAAAGTCGGCTAAGGCTGCTGGAACTTCTGGTATTTGGTACGTCAGTAACAGCTATCAACCTCTTGGGGTAGGTGATTTGACCTCTGTTTCTTGTCCTCAGTCCACAGATTGTTTTGCTGTAGGTACTGGTTCTGGAAACCCCGCTCAACCACTTATAATTTTTACAAACGATATTGGCACGAGTTGGACCTCTCAAACAGTACCTACCGGAGTAGGGTATCTAACTGCTATTTCATGTGCGTCGGCTTCAAACTGCGTTGCCGTAGGTACAACCTCAAGTTCAACACCATCTTCGGCAGTAATTACCACCAGTAACGGAGGCATGAGTTGGACTAGCCAAACCGTTCCGACAGGTATTGCCGCTCTAACTGCCATTTCATGTGCGTCGACTTCAAACTGCGTTGCCATAGGCACAACCTCAAGTTCGATACCTGCACCTACAGTAATTACCACCAGTAACGGAGGCACTAGCTGGACTAGCCAAATCCTACCGACAGGTATTGCCTCTCTAACTGCTATTTCATGTGCGTCGACTTCAAACTGCGTTGCCGTAGGTACAACCTCAAGTTCAACACCTGCACCTACAGTAATTACCACCAGCAACGGAGGCACTAGCTGGACTAGCCAAACCCTACCGACTGGTATTGCCTCTCTAAATTCCATTTCATGTGCGTCGACTTCAAACTGCGTTGCAGTTGGTAGTGGAACGACTTATGGTAGCGCCGCAGTAATTACCTCCAGCAACGGTGGCACTAGCTGGACTAGCCAAACCGTTCCATCTAGCACTAACGGCTATATAAATTTGGTTGCAGTTTCATGTTCTTCCGTAAGTGATTGCGTTGCCGTTACGCCGAGTCAGTTTGCATCAATGGCTTACGCTTTAACCACCTCAGATGGAGGTGTAGCTTGGAATCAATATAATCTAGAGGCAAAAAATAATTCAGCGGCACAAAATCCGAATTCCATTAGCTGTGCATCGACATCTTCTGATTGCATGGTTGTAGGAATAAACACGGGCAATAGTGCTGCAATTACCACCACTGACGGTGGTACTACCTGGACTCAAGACAATCTTTTGAATGGAACAGTTTCTAATATATCAATTCAAATTTGTATTTCAATAACTACATGTTTTGGTGTAATAACTTACGGAACTGGAAATGATCAAGCGTTTCTAGTTACAACGAATTCTGGTGCAAGTTGGAGTGTGGCTACAGTTCCCTCGGGAATAACGGATCTTCAGTTTAACAGTTGCCCGTCAAGTACATACTGTATCGCTTATGGAACAAATTCTAGTAGTTCTACCGTACCGCTTTTTAGTACCAACGACGGTCAAAGCTGGAATTTAGCTACGTTTCCCTCGGGGATAAGTTTTAATACTTATTCTTATAACTGCCCATCAAGTACAGTTTGTATAGCGTCTGGGAGAAACTCAAGTAATTCTTTGGTACCACTTTATAGTACCAACGACGGTCAAAGCTGGAATTTAGCTACGTTTCCCTCGGGGATAAGTTTTGTTTCTTTTGACAGTTGCCCATCAAGTACAGTTTGTGTAGCGTCTGGGAGAAACTCAAGTAATTCTACCGTACCACTTTATAGTACCAACGACGGTCAAAGCTGGAATTTAGCTACGTTTCCCTCGGGGATAAGTAATGATTCTTTTTACGCATGCCCATCAAGTACATACTGTATAGCTTATGGAACAAATTCAAGTAATTCTACCGTACTACTTTATAGCACCAACGACGGTCAAAGTTGGAATTTAGCTACGTTTCCCTCGGGGATAAGTTTGAATGGTTAT
>JAJYVQ010000087.1 GCA_021791915.1 Actinomycetes bacterium
TTTAATCAGATTCTTCTTTCTGCGATTATTTGCAAGCACCATAAAGAACAGCCCAACGACCAAAAGCGACGCAAGCGAGTAACTTACTAAATACAACGTGGTGTTATTTTGAGTTAATGGCTTCTTTGGGGCGGGATAACTGTAACCCAATAAATTATACCGTGCTGTACTTGAGATTGGCGAAAACGAAGACGATTCTCCTGATGTATTTTCGGTGATCCCGCCAATCGCAATTACAGATCCGTCATGTAAGAGATCTATGGTTGAATCCATTCTCGGGTCAATAATAGATCCTGCATTTGACCAGCTGTTTAAACTTGGGTTGTAAACTTCTGTTGTTGAAAGAGACTGACCGAGATTACTACCGCCAACAACCAATACATCACCGTCATTAAGCAATACGGCGCTTGCCGATACCAAAATATTTGCTCCCCCAGCCGTCTGAGACCATCTATTTGAAGCAGAGTTGTAGATATCTCCAGAAACTGAATCTCCTAATACCAACACATTGCCGCTCTTCAATAAAATTGCTTGTCCCAAGTAGTGAGGCTGTGTCATGTTTGAAGTATAACTCCAGCTGTTTTTTGAAACATCGTAAACTTCTGCGGTGTCGGTAATTTTTCCACCAACAGTCATACCTCCTGCTGCTAATACCTCATTGCTGTTAAGAGTAGCCGCCATAAAGTAAACACGTGGCAATTTCATCGAATTCACTAAATTAAATTTCAAAGTTTTGGAGTTAAACATTTCAACCGTAGACAAAGGTTGATTTTTGGAATCCACTCCACCCATAATCATTACATCACCATTATTTAACAGTACCGCCTGACCGTAAGCTGTTGGAGAAACAAGGGAACCAACAGTAGTCCAGGTAGCAGAAGTTGGATTATAAATTTCAGCCTGAGACATTTCACCATTATTGCTATAACCTCCAGCAACTAACACATTACCGCTCTTTAACAGTGTCATAGTGGCACCAACCGTATCAAAATTCATAGACGCCGTCGGGACAAACTCCTGAGTTTTAGGATTATAGAGCTCGGCAACGTTTGTAATAGTTCCGTTAGCTGTAACTCCTCCACCAACAAGCACTTCGCCGTTAGTCAAAACTGTAGACATTGGTGAACCTGTTGGCGTCGACAGGCTTCCCGATTGCGACCATTTACCAATCTGACTTCCTAAAGCAGGAACCGCATTAAAACTTTGTGTAACTTTCGGGGTCGGTATCACATAGGCAAATCCAGTTACATAATTTAAGTTAACAGTGTCGTTGGTACTGTTAAACGGTACTACGGACTGTGCTGAAACTGTAGTTGTAGAATCAGTCCCTACAGAAGAAACTAATGCACGGGAATCTAATGCAGACGAACCACCTCGTTTAGACAAAGAGTCATATCCAGTTAGTTCATAAGTGAATTTATGTTGACCTCCCTGCGACTTGTTATATTGCAGGCTACTAATTTTAGTGACACCCGCTTCATAAGATGCTTTTGAGATAGAAACTCCTCCACCCGAGAAAGAAAATGTCAAAGCATAACCATCGGCGGACACGGTAATTCCAGACGAGGATACACTGAATCCAGTTTTATTCAAAGTAAAACTACCCGTGGTGCCTTCCCACTGCCAATTGCAAGCATAAGGTATTTTATACCAATAACATGTAGACGTTGCCACCTTTACTGCAACCGTTACAGATATGGACCCCCAAATATAAGCTGAAAATCCGCTTGAACCCAAGTCCACTTCAACATTTGCATTTAAGGCACCTCCAATTTGCAATGCTGGTCCGATCTGCACGTTTCCAGGACCTAAATTAAGTGCACCACTGAATTTAAATTTAAATTCAGAAGGAGATGCGGAAAGAAGTATCGATATTGGGCCTATAGTAAGCGACCCCACGGTAATTTGTGAAACATATCCGCTGAAATAAATACTTGCGGGAGAAAATCCTATATCTGCGGTAATATCCACAGTAACACCGAACAGCACCGCATTAAATGAGAGACCGAATCCAGGCTGGTAAACAGTACCAGCGATTGTCGCCCCAAAAGGACAAATATACAACGAAGCGTAATCAACTTCTATTAGATTTCCCTGACCAAAAGTTGCCAAAGGTTCCAAAGCTGGTGATGTCGATCCCTGAGTTCCAATCGAAAGAGATAGTAAAAATGGGTCCAAGTTAAATGCAAACGTAATAGGAGAGCCATCGATATATCCCAAGGTATTTGCTATAGACGTCGGAAGCGAAGTTATCGTTCCGTAAAACCCGACATTGGGAAATGGCGGATCCAAACTAATTCCACCTTGTAGTGCAGCACATTTTATGGTAAGACCTGTGATACCAAATGCATTTGTATATCCGGGATCTGTCGAAGAGCTACAGTTCCCCATCGACAGAGATACGTTTATACCACTAGTAGATATAGTAAGTTCGCCTTTTAGGTTAACGGAAGAAGGTGAACCTCCAGACTCTCCAGCTGGTAAAGTCAATGTAGCGTGCAATCCAACTCCAAAAGTTACTTGGGAAGTTGAAATGGTAACGGACAAAAAGCCAGAATTCAATACTAATGTAGTACCCGAGAGACTAAAGATTTGAATACCAGTTCCAAAGGAAACTGAAATCTGAAAATCAAAAGTGTGGGTTGCAAAATCAACCGAACCGATTGCAACCAATCCAGTTCCAGAAGGCAAGTTAATTCCTATAGCCGACAGAGCATTAATAACAGATTGCGGAACGTTCAGCGTTAACGCAAACGTAATTCCCTCGGGAAGATTAATAGTGCCGATAGTACTAGAGCCAGTATTAAAGTTAGAAATTGCTACCGTTGAAAAGTAGATATAAACGGAATCTCCTGTAGACCCAAGCCAGCTTGATAGGTTGGCAACCAACCCAACGATAAACCCTCCGCTTTGGAACTGAACAGTTACAGTAGAAGTAAAAGTCCCACCATCTGGCATACTTATAACTAAATTTGCCTGGACTGAAACTGACAGGGATCCATTGGACTCCGACAGAGTAATTAGTGGTGCTCCCACCGTAACGTATCCGTCTGGAGAAGTATAAGTAAGAGTTGTATCTGAAGCAGTAATGGAAAATGACTTATTCGTAATATCAAAACAACCACTAGTGTTAACTGAACCTGATACACTACCTAATGACAGAGAAATACTTCCTACAGCATTTAACCATAAATCGCCAGCATTTGCGATGGAACACCCTACTGGAGGAGGGGTGTTACCCAATTCAACCGAATCGATTGAAAAAGTAACTCCGTTAATACTCACAGTTAATAATGGAGTTGCATTTTGTCCAGATGCAGTAAGATTGAATGTTACATTACCATTAGCATCTGTTAATGTCCCGGAAAAACTTGCGTCAATCGTAATCTGGGGTACTGGAGAAAATGCCTGAGCTTGACTTGAAACAACGCTGAAAGTCCAGTTTGAAAAAGAGTTAAAAGTCCCAGAAACACTCAAAGATCCCAAACTACTTATGCTCATAGTAGCACTGAAAGTAAGTCCAGAAGTTCCCAATGAAAAGTTCAGATTTGTAAATTGGATAGGAACCGAAGGAAAGGGCGATACAGGACCAGAAATCGGACCTGGGACACAACCCGAAGTAGTCGGTTGACAAGTAGAGATATTTGCGGTTATCGTACCTGAGGAGTTTTTAGAAATGGTTCCCGTCAATCCGAAGGTCTGTCCAAAAACCGTCAAGTTTGAAATAGTAGCAGTGCCACTAAAAGTACCGTCACTATTAATCGTAACGCTAAGCGAAATCTGGGCAGAAGTTCCCGAAGGAAGTGGGATCGATCCAGTTACGGCTATCGTAAGAGCCGAATTCGAATACTCTAAAACAAATGAATTAAGAGTTGCACCGCCAGGAAGTTGCAAGAACGGAAATCCCGATGGAGCCGTAAGAGCAGCATAAAATGTAGGTTGAGTTCCCGGTGCCCAGGATCCGTTAAACTCAATGGTGTCTCCCGAAGTTAGTGAAAAACCCGCTTGATCCAATGTATTTATAACCGCTGAAGATGGAGTATATATTGCCCAAGCGTTGAAACCCTGATTTACATTTACTGTTCCAAAATTTGGATCATTAGTATTAAAGGATGAAACAGGACCAGAACTATAAATGAAAAGTCCAACTAACGGAAGTCCCACCGCACTAAAACTTACATTAGACACTTCAACTAAAAGTTGTCCTGACTGATCCGAAATGCTCACGGTAAGCAGATTAGAACCGCTGTATCCCAGTGAAGGAATAGATGCTGAAGCTGTTGCAGAAAAACTAATCGAAGATCCGATTATTCCCGAAATAGACAACGAAGTTATGTTAACGGTAATAGCCGAGCCAATTGAAATAGAAGCCGGACTTATCGCTGAATCGAAAATCGCAGTTATTTGTCCAGTCTTAAGGTCTAATGATGCACTGATACCCGCAGTTAACCCGTAAGTAGATCCTCCAACGTTTACTGATGCCATGATTACAAGTTGGGGGTCGGTCGGAGTTGGGCCCGAAAGGTTTGTTCCGCAACTCGGAGTAAGTCCATAAGCCAATGCAACACAGTTGATTGAAATAGTCAACCCTGAGATTGGCGACCATGTTGAAAGAACAGATGAACTCAAACTTGTAGGAGTCGTCCCCGCTTGAATGTCATATTCAATCGATCCGCTCGTAGATATTATTACAGTACCGCTGAAAGTAGCAGATATATTTAGAGAAGAAAATGGAGACCAATTTATAGTAGAGCTACTAACGTTCAATGTCCACTTAGAATTAGAATAATTACCAGAAAGATTTAGAGTAACAGGTGAAGTTGAATTAGCAAATTCGGCAGTAGCGGTAATTGTAAGACCCGACGAGTTGGATAACGTGGCTACAACATTTGAAACAGATAAACCTGGCACTAAAGTCGTATAAGAACTTCCAGTAATTGGAACAGTAATACTAGCTCCAATTAAACCAGCAGATCCAGAAGATATAGATAGATTTACCGTTACAGGACCACCCAAGGGTAAGTTCCCGATAACTGCGGTCGCAGTTACAGATGGTTGAGTACCACTCATATTTAAAGTTAAAGTCGCACTCACATAAGGTACAGATCCTGGAGATCCAACTGGTCCAAGTGAAACAGATATTGAAGAGTTTGAGTTAACTACAATAACCATTTGATAACTTATCGAAGAGTCAGGTAGTCCAAACGGTAGCGAAGAAAGTGGCACCGCAAACTGCGCCGACGACAAAGAAGAGATTGAAGTTGCCGATGCTAGATTAAAACTAAGTGAGTTAGAAGGAGTTAAGGAAATCGAAGGTAGTGCCCAGCCAGATGGAAATTTAACTGTACCACCTGTAACAACTATTTGAACCGTACCAGATGAAGTATCCAATATGTAACCAGACAAGTTAGTTGAAGAAACAATGGTAGCTCCGAATAATGTAAAACTACTGGAACCAAAAAAGATCGGTGTTCCCGTATTGCATGCACCAGAAGGGGCAGTAACATTTAAAGTTAAAACGTCCGAAACCGTACCCAAGGGTCCTAGGCTGAATTTCAAAGTCGATGAACTTTGTGCGTTAGACCAAATAGTACTGTAAATCGAACCAGAAGGGCAACTTGAAATTACGGGATAGGTAACAGCAGTAGACGTCGAAGCAATAAACTGAGCAGTATTGCCTGGCGTATACTGAGCATAGTAACTGTTAGAACCCGTCGGAGTTGCAATAACACAAGTGGCATAAGAACTTGAACCACTGACAGTAACGGACATATTCGTGCAACTACTTATGATCGTTGAGTTTTCATAAAAACTCAATGTACCCGAAGGAGCGATGTTAGATCCTGAAGCAGAGACCGTTGCGGTCAAATAGATCGATGAAGAGTTGTAAGGACCTACACTTAAAGAAGTTGAAGTTGGAGCTGCAGCCACATTATAAACTTGGCTTCCAGAGCTTGAGTTAAATGCCGTACCAGCATCTGAATAGTTAGCGCCGATTGTTACCGAACCAGAAACGAGACTTACTGGAACACTGCATACAGCCAATCCGTTGGAAACGGTTATGTTTTGGCAAACTTGAACCCCATTTACAGTTACAGGCAAACTATTGATTAGAAAATCTACTGTACCTTCATTTACTGATGTGCCTGAAGATGTAACTGTCGCAGCGAGCAATACGTTCTGCCCGAATGGTATTTGGGTAGTAGTTGAAATTTGGCTACCTGCTGTCGTCTCTAAAAACGGCGAAGTAGAAGTAGTAGCTCCACCCACCACGTAATATAAAACCGAAGTTAGATTTGAATTGGAACCTATTGTCAAACTGTCAGTATTGTCCGAACCTAAATCATAACTTGCGGTGACCGATACCGAGGTACCTGATGGAGGTACAAATTCACAAGACGCCGTTGCAGTGTTGTTCGTACCCAAGGTGACAGGAATTCCACTGCAACTGGTCGAGTTATAACCGTTGATTACTTGACCATTTTCATAAAATGTAATCAACCCAGTAGGCTGAGCATTGCCCTGAGTATCAGATATAGTAGCGCTAACCGTTACGGGTGTACCAGAACTTATATGAATTGGATGAACCAAAGAGTCAGTAGGTGAAAGCACAACCTGTGTAGGATCTGCCACTGGAAGGTAACTGGCTGTTCCGTCAGCTATCGGCAAGCTCCAGTTCTGACAGTCACTGTTAGTAGATCCGGAACAATAACTTGCCGTAAATGAAACCGTATTCAGATTAGACGGTGGAATTGCATTTAAACAGTTAGCAACGGAAGTCCCAAAAGTTGATGAGGCCGAAGGAATAACAGAAGTACAACCAGAAATTGGGGTTCCATTTTCAAAAAATTCAACTGGTCCTAATGGGTCAGTTCCCGAATCAGACAAGTTAGCCAACTTTGCAGTAAGATCAATCGGGACTCCGATATAGTTAGAACCAACCGTCGTAGTAGCCGAAAGTGAAACTGAAAGGTTCGCCACACTAACTGTAAAATTAGAAGTTGGCGAAGTACTTGAAGTAGTCTGTGCGTCTCCCGAATAGTAAGCTTGAATCGCATTTTGACCAACAGTTGGAATGAAAGTACAACTTGTCGCCCCACCCGAAGACAGTACTGACACTGGGTTCTGAGTATTTATACAACTCACGTCAGAAGTAGAATTAGTAGCAGAGTTATAGTACTGGTAAGTAACGGTACCTGTTGGAGACGGATCTGTGCTACTCGGAATATTATGGACGAGTGCAGTTGCGGTAATTGTATTTCCGTAAACTACCGAAGAAGTATTAAGTATAACTGCTGTTGTTGTTGAGATTTTATTTAAAGAAGCTGACACTACTGACGAACTTGAAGCTTCGTTAGTATTGCCAGATGACGGGACATACGATGCTTGAATATAGTATGTGCTACCAGCTATTCCAGCAAAATTACAAGTAACCTGAGCGGACTGTCCCACGCTCAAAGTAGTAGAAACGGTTTGGCTACAACCCAAGTTGCTGAACGGTCCAGATGAACTTGACGTTGAATAGTTAAAATTAACTGTACCTGACAGTGGCATAACTTGTGGGCTCGTAGGAGTCAGTGTTGCAGAAACCGATATATTTTGGTTTGTGTTGTTTATAGTCGGTGTCGACAAAGTAAGAGAGGTAGGATCTGGAGTGACGACAACTGTCTCAATAACCGAATCATAACTAGGTTGAATTGCTCCATCTCCCGAATAGTTGACATAATACTGTGAAGTACCCACAGTATTTGCTGAAATAAAGCACCCTCCGTAACCTTCCTGACCACTCCCGACAACCGTTGTATTACAGGCACTTAAATTTGTTACAACATTTACAAAATTCAAAGATCCAGACGGAATGTATACAGGATTAGTAGCAACCGTGGGAGTTACATAGGCGTACAATGGAATGGAGTTTCCTGCTGTAACATAAACGTCACCCGATGCTGTAGTAACCGTGGAAGGTACCAAATTCCACGATATTATGGCATACCCATTGCGACCATAATGATATGAAGAGTAGCCAGCACCCTGTCCGACGTTGTCCACGACACTAGCTCCAGTCCAGCCGTCCTGCCCGCCGCCGCCGCCGCCGCCGTCTCCACCGTCTCCACCGCCGCCGCCACCGCCGCCGCCGATCCAACCGCCGCCGCCGCCGCCACCACCGCCGCCGTAAGGCGATGTAGAAGTGTAACCTCCCCCTCCTCCGCCACCAGAGTTTCCTGATGCTGAACCACCGTTAGATCCGCCGCACGAACCGCCACCGCCGCCTCCACCGCCATTAACACCAGAACTGCCCCCAATTGCCCCTGCGTGGGAACAACCAGGAATTCCCGCATTACCTCCAGTTTGCCCACTGCCCCCCTTTGAATTATCTGCGCCACCAGTACCACCGGCAGATGGAGATCCATTAGAATAGTATCCGCCACATCCGCCACCGCCAGCAGCTATGACAGTGCTTGTACCGTCTGTAACACTAGTGGAACCGCCTCCCCCACACCCAGGGTTTGAACTGCTTGAACCACCTGATCCCCCATTCGGCCACCCTCCAGATTGCTGGGAACTATTGGTGCCGTTTGCGTTCATACCTCCGCCAACCCCCACATTTATTGTTATAGTATTACTTCCAGAAGCGATATTCATAGAACCTGACAGATAAGATCCATCGCCACCATTTGTGCCACCACCTTGAGCACCGTACAAATCAAAGTTAACCGTCGTAATTGGAGTAGGCACAGTTAAATATTGAGAAGATCCAGTAGGAGAATAGTCACATATAACTGTGACCCCATCAGAACCGCAACCAGTTCCCAAACTGGCAGCACTGACAACAGGTTCTAAGTTCTTTAGCGGTTTTAATCGGGATGTTTTAGATTTCGAAAAACTGTTTTGAGAATTGTGAGATTTAGATTTACCGATTGTTGAATTCTTAGGGATTGGTGAACCGACATAAATTTCATTTATTGCTGGCGTAAATGCAAATACCAGTATCGCAACCAACAATAAGACTCCACACGAACGCAACCAAGAACCAAGCGTAGTGTAGTCTGAGGTATGATCTACTTTGTAGTCTGTCGAGTGATCAATCATATACTTTTATTGATTCTGTGACTTTTTTAAATCCAGCAATTTGGACTTAACTTGTCAATCTACCAAATTTTCTGAATTTTGAGGTTTAATACAAATCTTTTAGTACAGATATCGTTCCTTTGCTATTTTGTTATTTCCTAAATTTACTTTTGTTTCTATCGGCAATATGCAATATAATTGACAGCATTAGCTGTTAAAAATTGTAAACAATTCTAAAGTTCTTATACTATTTAATACGTATTTAAGTCAAATAATATATCAAAATAAAATAATTAGGGTATTGTTAAAACGGCAATTACTATTTTAACGCAAAATTAAAGAAAGTTCAAGACGACAACTGCAAGTTTCAATTTTAACAATTTTTGGTTTTGTTTAATATTAGCGACATTAATTTTTGTCGCATTTATACCAGCTATTGACCTTTGAAATTTTAGTCGGATACGACTTTGGTTTATAACAATTCGGTAGATTTATCCGATCGAAGTCAATATTTGTCGGATTTGCGATCAACTTAAGGACTGTTAAATTATCGATTTGTTTAAATAGAATCTAGGATATTTTACTAATTTAATCTACATTCTTAGCTCTCATAGATGCAATAAGAAAAATCTAATTAAAAAAGCTTAGTTTAACAGCTGGTACTTTTTCATATTTTAGACCAGATGCTAAAATCCAATAGCACCAAAAATCTGCTACATTTTAACTGCCAGTTAATTATGGCATCTAAATTCGGACAAGTTACGACATTTTCGGAATAAATTTGTAGATTTTACTGTTTCAATAGATGTTAAATTTTTTAGAAAGGACAGGCTACAAGATGTCAAATGCGAACATTCAATATGCGAACGACGAGGAAACCTTTAAGAATTTGGTGATAAATTCCGATAAGCCAGTGCTCGTAGACTTTTATGCCGACTGGTGCGGACCTTGCAAAGCGGTTGCTCCGGAAATCGAAAAGATAGCCGACGAGAAAAAGGACACGCTAAACGTAGTAAAAGTTGATGTGGATGCCAACGTTCAGGTAGCGAGCCAGTATCAAGTAATGTCAATTCCTACACTCGGTCTTTTCAAGGAAGGTCAGTTGGTAGCGCGCACCATGGGAGCCATGCCCAAAGACAGAATACTTCAGTCTCTCGGAATTTAAATTTCTAATCCTACTGATTAAATTTCGTTAAATTTCAGTGTGTAAAAATTAGGATTAAACTTTAGAATAACCTGCAACATAGTTGCAGGTTATTCTAAATATAACTTACATTTCATATAACATTTGCCATTATCTAACTGATGTTTTAAAAACTAACAAAAGGTCCAACTGTCAAACATAAGTAATATCAGAAATTAACTACGTCATATAAGTTTCCATTTTGCATGAGGGTCATCTTTGATTACTTTTCCGGCATCTGTTATTCCAGTCACGACTGACTCGT
>JAJYVQ010000088.1 GCA_021791915.1 Actinomycetes bacterium
GATAACACTATACCCGAGCGAAGCAATGTAACGTTTGACCCGAATGACATAGCCACAGTTTCCCATTTTTGACATACTGTCGATAAAAAATCATTTCCGCAGTCGAAATCTTCCGACAGCTCGGCGTTACCTTGACTTCCATAGTAACCTATCGCTGAAGCCGATAAGAGACCTTTTAGATTAAATTTGACATCATTAAGGATTTGTACAAAAAATTCTGTCGTAAGTATCCTACTAGTTAGGATTTCAGACTTGATCTTGGAATTCCATCTCTTTTTACCGATAGAATAGCCAGACAAATTAATGGCAAAATCCAAATTTTCTATAGCAGAAAGTGACTTTTTATCTATATTTTTACCAATTGGATCCCACAATATCTCAGCTTGACTCTTAGGAGGTTTTCTCACCAATTTAAATACCTGATGTCCAAGAGGTTGTAACTGTTCTGTTACAGCGGTTCCAATTAATCCGCTTGCTCCACTTATTAATATTTTCATGTTGATACTGGATTTACACTGGATTTACACTGGATTTACACTGGGTTTACACTGGGTTTATACTTGGTTTGGCGTTAGTTTGGTTTGTCTAGTCTGTCTTATTCTGAGTTTGTCTTGTTCTAGCTGAAATCCTTTAGTCTACAGATCTTAGTGGCATATAGAATTAGGAAGTATCATATCACTAGAAATTATTACGTCCAGAAATTATTACGTCCAAAAATTATTACTTCTATAAATAATTGCTGGCAGATGAAGTTGATTATGATTTTGCATTTTAGCTAAAATATAATAGGTCTTAGTTACCAACTTTCGGACAGGTCATTTCTGATAGTTGACGACGTAACAATTTGTTAAATAATATTGTTTAAAGTGATCTTTATGATTTTATAGTTGTCGATTCAACTTGAGGTTTATGGCCGAAAGGTAATATCGTTTAACTTTATTAAGTGAAATTCGCTTGACCAATTTATGGAGTTGAGTATTTGGAAAATCTATTTGTTGTCGCAAAGAATCCGGAAGAAGACTCAAAGCTTAACTATATCATTAAGTTTCCTTTAAACGGATCGGAGGTATGTTTAAAAACCTCAGAATCGTGGCCCAGAGTGTCTAGGTTATACTGTCATCCAGTCGAAAATCTGTCAGATGATATCGAAATTATTTCCACTTGCGAGATTGAAAGTGCAGTAAAACGAGGTATCGCAATTGATTTAATTTTAAAAAGGTTTAGAGAGAATCGGTCTCAAATCATATTTACAAAATTAAAAAATCAACGGGAGGTTATCTTCTGGCAGACTCCAAAGACTGTCAAAAGCTTAAAACCTGGAATAAGAATACCCAAAAAGAGAGCTTCAAATTTTAAAAGCATCGAAATATTGGTTGATTCTAGAGAAATTTATGCTTACAAATTTGGTGGGAAACAAGTAACTTGCAAAAAACAGCTGTTAAGAGCTGGCGATTATGCCATAGAACACAACGGAAGAGTTATCGCAGCTGTCGAAAGAAAATCTTTTGATAATTTGATAAGTAGTTTAGTCGCTGGAGATTTAGCTTTTGGTATGGCCGCTCTTTCAGAACTGGATAATGCTGCAGTTGCAGTTGAGGGAAAATACTCTCAAATCTTTAAATCTCAGTATGCATCACCTTCATTTTTGCTTGAATCGCTTTCGACTCTTCAAGTCAGATATCCATCTGTAAGTATATTGTTTTTGGAGACTCGTAAAATTAGTGAAGAGTGGACGTTTAGATTTTTAGGGTCTGCATTGAGATTGGCCATAGGGGATGCTGAAACTGCTGATCGTATTTAGTATTTAAAAATACAAACCAAACGTCAACGGCAGATTAAATCAGAAAAAACTAGCTGCTAACCTATATTCCACACAAATTTGCATCTACATACAGTTTTAGTTTTCAAATTAAATAACAGTAAGTAATTGACGTTTTTAAAGTCTTCTATAATTGAATTAATAAAATAAATACTAATATGAATTCGAACGACGTTATTTTTTCTAGATATAGTCTGTTTGCAAGAGCCTCGTATTTCAATTACCTTAAATTTTATAAATAGCCAATTGGGCTAACTAACTTTTTAAATGAATAATCCACCACAGTTTACTCCGATGAATAAGTATCTCTCGGGTGAGATACGAAAAGTATTGATATCTTTAAAGTTAGATGAATCGCTCAAAGTAGACGAGGTTCAACCAAAAGTAGAAGTGCCAGCAGCTGAATCTCACGGAGATTATTCTACAAATATTGCGATGGTTCTTTCTAGGAAAATTAATAAAAACCCACTTGAATTTGCCGAAGAACTTAAGATGTTGCTTTTGCAGTCAGATCTTAAATATGTCAACACGATAGAGGTGGTAAAACCAGGCTTTATAAATTTTTATTTGAATACCGATTGGCTATATGAACTGTGTGAATATGTTTTAGCTTCTGGAACAAAGAACGTTGCTAAAAAAGATATCGGGAAAAATACTAAGATTCAGATTGAGTTTGTTTCAGCTAACCCGACAGGACCCCTACACGTTGGGAATGGGTGGTGGGCAGCTTATGGGGATTCGTTAGCGAGACTTCTTAAAAGATGTGGCTATAACGTAGTTAAAGAGTATTACGTAAACGATACTGGCGGTCAGATAAGAGTTTTAGGGGAGTCTATATTGGCTGCAAAGAATAATTTAGAAGCTCCAGAAAACGGTTATCGAGGAGACTATATCGATGAACTGGCAAAAGATTATCGAGGACCTGAAGACATCTATTCAGCTGGTAAGTGGGCCGCTGAACTAATATTAGAAAATATTAAGTTAACTCTTCTAAAAATGAATGTTGAATTTGATTCTTGGTACTCGCAAAATTATATCGAACAGGGCGGAGCGACAGCTGAAACTTTAGAAGAACTGTCGAAGCTGGGATTGATTTATGAAAGTGATGGAGCTACTTATCTTGCGTCAGAAAAATTAGGTGATTCTAGAGACAGGGTTTTGATCAAATCAAATGGGGATATTACTTATACCTTTGGCGACATTGCTTATCATCGCGATAAATTTTTAAAACGCAAGTTTGATAAAGTTATAGACGTATTTGGAGCCGATCATCATGGTCAAGTCGCAACGCTAAAAGCGGCGGTTAAAGCTTTCGGTATAGACGAAACTAATTTGGAGATTCAAATTGGACAGATGATCTCGTTAGTGGGCGCAAAGATGTCTAAAAGAAGCGGTAACTTTGTTAAACTTGAAGATTTCTTGAATGAAGTTGGTGTAGATGCCACAAGGCTTATGCCATTAATGAATTCAATAGATCAGGCTACTGTTTTGGATATCGATTTAGTAAAATCTACTTCGATGGAAAATCCGGTTTATTATATGCAGTACGCTTATGCAAGGATATGTTCTATAGAAAAAAGAGCGAAACTTTTAAAAGATGTTATAAGTTGCAATGATGAGATAAATTTGCATCTACTCAGTAATTACCGTGAAATCTCATTGCTTAAAGTAATCAGCGAATTTGAAGACGTAGTATTAGATGCTGCTGATTCACGCAAACCTCACAAAATAACTGCTTGGACTAAGCAGTTGGCAAGTTCGTTTCACTCTTTTTATCACGACTGCAAAGTTTTAGACGAATCCGAAATTGAGTTAACAAGAGCACGTCTTAGTTTGGTTAAAGCGACCAAAATAACTTTAGCTGTTTCACTGGAAATTTTAGGGGTGACCCTGCCTGAACATATGTAATTTTCACATAAGGAATTTGAATATTTTTAGCAATTCTTACAAATTTTAAGTTCGAGGCTTTTAAGGCTACTACTACCGTTGAAAAATAAACCTTTCGATAGATGGTTTTAAACTGTTAGAGGTCAAACTATTTAAATTCATTTAACCGTAGCGGTGACATTATAAAATCAATTGTAAAACTATTTTTGGTTTGCCAGTTAGGTTAAACTAACTGACTTTCAAAAAGTAGCAGTCTAAATAATTAAATTAATAAATGAAAAATAATCATCGAATAAATCTGAGTCTATTACCTTCTACTTCTGAAGTTACTGAAGATGGACAGCTGTTCATTGGGGGTGTAAGCGTATCTGAAGTTGTTAATGAGTTCGGAACCCCCGTATTTATATATGACGAGACTCATATTAAGTCTAAACTTAATGAGGCTAAAAAGGTTTGGGGGAAAAATGTCGCCTACGGTTCTAAGGCTTTTATCTGCAAGTATCTAGTTAAACTGATCGATCAATCTGGTATTAGAATCGATGTTTCAACCGGAGGGGAATTGTCGCACTGCATACTATCTGGTTTTGATCCAAGCAGAATAGTTTTTCACGGCAATAACAAGTCAGTATTAGAACTTACCAGGGCTATCTCCTACGGAGTAGGAACTATCGTAATAGATTCAATTGACGAGTTAGAACGAATAGAAAAGTTGGCGGTTTTAAATGTGAAATCCGAACCTATTAACACAATGTTGAGGTTAACGCCCGGGATTGAAGCTCACACGCATGAGTATGTGAAAACTGGACAGCATGACTCTAAATTTGGTTTTTCAATATTTGCTGAAACTACTAAGCAGGCAGTAAATAGAATTCTGTCAAATACAGCTTTAAAACTTTCGGGGTTTCATTTTCATATCGGATCGCAAATATTTAAATTGGATGGATATTTGGAAGCAATGAAAGTGGTTGCGGAATTCATAAAATACTATGACATAGAAGAGCTTGTTATAGGTGGAGGATTAGGAGTACCTTATTTGAATTCCGATTCCCAAATTTCAATTACTGACTGGGCTAAGTATATTAAAGATGCCGCCAAAAGTTGTGGAATTGATTCTAAGGTTGAGATAACTGCTGAGCCTGGGCGCTCAATAGTTGCAGCGGCAGCGATTACTGTTTATACCATCGGAACAATTAAAAAAATTGATAACATCAGGACTTATGTCTCTGTAGACGGTGGTATGTCTGATAATCCGAGACCCGTGCTTTACTCAAGTGGCTATGAAGCTTTCCTGCCGAATAAGATGAATTCAATTGGGAATTTAATCTGTAGAGTTGTAGGAAAACATTGTGAAAGTGGGGACGTTTTGGTAAATAACGCTAATCTCCCTGAGAATATAGAAGTGGGTGACTTACTTGCAACTCCGGTAACTGGAGCATACGGATATTCGATGGCATCTAACTATAACAAAGTGCCTAGACCTGCAGTTGTATTTGTTGAAGAAGGTCAGACTAAAGAGGTAATTCGTAGGGAAACTTTAGAAGATCTCATACGTTTGGATTTGTGAAACATGAAAGAAAACCTTAAAACACAATGTTTAAGTCGGTATTTTATTTTTAGTATTAACCGATCACAACATATCTTGTAATCTTAATATAGTGAAAAATCAAATTGGAATTGGAATATTGGGCTGCGGAAATGTCGGTTCGGCGTTGGTACTTTTGTTGCAAAAAAAAGGTATTGATTTTAATATTGAGAAAATAGCGGTTAAACACATCAATACCCAGAGGGCAGACTATATAGATACTTCCAAACTTACAGATGATGCAAACTCAGTTATTGAAGATGACAAAGTAGATATCGTTGTTGAACTTATAGGAGGTATCAGTCCCGCCAAAGCTTTGATCGAGAAGGCTTTAAAGAAGAAAAAACCCGTTGTAACTGGAAATAAAGAACTAATTGCTAAACACGGAATAGAGTTAACTGAGTTGGCCAACAAAAATGGGGTCGATTTGCTTTATGAAGCCTCTGTTTGCGGTGCGATACCCATTGTTAGATTGTTAAAGGAATCTTTGGCAGGCGAAGATATCTCAAGAATTATAGGGATACTTAACGGTACAACCAACTATATATTAACGAAGATGACCGAAGAGAGACTTAGCTTTGAAGACTCTTTAAAAATGGCGCAGAATTTGGGTTATGCGGAAAAAGATCCAACTGCAGATATTAAAGGTTTAGATGCAGGAGCAAAAGCTGCAATCTTAGGTACGATTGCTTTTGCTACAAATGTAGACCTGAACTCTGTCTTCATAGAAGGAATTTATAGTTTAACTACTGACGATATTGACTTTGCCACAAAAAATAGCTTGGTTATAAAGTTGGTTGGGGTAATAGAAAAAATTACCGATCAGAAAGACAATTTCGGTGGACAGGTGAGTATCAGAGTGCATCCCATCATGATTAGCAAGTCTCATCCTTTAGCTTCAGTTAGGAACGCATATAACGCAGTATTTATAGAAGGGGAGTCTATCGGTGAGATAATGCTTTACGGTAAGGGAGCAGGAGGTTTTCCGACTGCTTCAGCCGTTTTGGGTGATATTTTGGATGCGTCGCACAATATTTCTCTGAAAACTTTTAACAGATTTATTAAACCTAAAGAAGTTGCTATGTTTAACATGGACGAACTCAGCAGTGAGTTTTATATATCTGTGGATGTCGCAGACGAACCTGGTGTATTGGCAAAGGTCGCTCACATCTTTGGTAAAAATCAAGTGTCGATCGCTTCGATGGAACAAATTGGTTTCGGTTCGAACGCAAAATTGGTATTTTTTACGCATAAGGCCAAAGAGTTGAACATGACGACTACGGTTGAAGAACTTTCCGCACTTGATTCGGTGAGAAAAGTTGGTTCAGTAATTCGTGTAATGACAGAGTTATCGTGACAGTAGGTTATCGTGGCAGTAGGTTATCGTGACAGTAGGTTATCGTGGCAGACGGGTTTTATTACAGAAGGTCTTTGTGACTGGAAGTTTTGTGACTGGAAGTTTTGTGACTGGAAGTTTTGTGACTGGAAGTTTTGTGACTGAGGGATTTTTAAGATGGAAGTAAGCGGTTGGAAAGGTATCATAAATCAGTACAGAAGTTACCTTGATTTCCCCGAAAATGGTACGGTTGTTACGTTAAATGAAGGCAATACTCCTTTAATATTTGCGCCCAAACTTTCAAAGTTAAAAAATGCAAATGTATTTTTAAAGTATGAAGGATTAAACCCCACTGGTTCATTTAAAGATCGAGGCATGACTATGGCTATAAGTAAAGCTAAAAGTTCAGGGGTTGAAGCGGTAGTCTGTGCATCTACTGGCAATACATCCGCATCTGCTGCCGCTTATGCGACAAGAGCAGATATGTCTTGTGTCGTTTTGATACCAGACGGATATATAGCTTTGGGCAAGTTAGCACAAGCATTAATTCATGGGGCAACTGTAATTCAAATCCAGGGAAATTTTGATGAAGCACTTGAGATAGTGAGAACGTTACCTGCTCACGCTCCAGTAGAGATAGTTAATTCTGTTAATCCTTCGAGAATTGAAGGTCAAAAAACTGGAGCCTTTGAAATTGTTGATGTATTAGGCGACAGTCCAGACTATCATTTTATTCCAGTGGGTAATGCGGGCAATATTACGGCATATTGGAAAGGTTACCTACAGTTTAAATCTTTGGATAAAATAACAAAGTTACCTAAGATGATGGGATTTCAAGCTGCGGGAGCTGCACCCATAGTAGACGGACATCCGATTGATAATCCAGATACCGTAGCAACTGCAATCAGGATTGGGAATCCGGCTTCTTGGTATGGTGCAACGGCCGCAGCCTCGGAGTCAGGCGGTATGATTGGTAAAGTTACCGATGAGAATATTTTAGAAGCGTACAAGTTTTTAGCGAAAGAAGAGTCTGTATTTTGCGAACCAGCATCGGCGGCTTCAGTAGCAGGACTTTTTGTATCAGAGGTTGCCAAAGACTCGGTTGTAGTATGTGTACTAACTGGACATGGCTTGAAAGATCCAGATATAGCAATTTCTCAAATAAGTGTTCCAGTTCGAATAGAACCTACGTTAAATGAGGTACTTAGGGTTATGAATGTTAATAATTAATTGGAACTCAGTGTTTTATTAATTAAAATGTAGATGTAGCTGTAGCTGTAGCTGTAGACAGTTAAAATTTAGATCAATACAAATAACATTAATCGCAGAATATGACAAACTATTTTACAAATTATTTATCAAATTGTTGCAAGTGCTAAAAAAATGAGTTAAAATAGAATAAACTTATTTCTTTTTGTTTATATCTGTAAAACTTTCAAAGCAAAAGTCAAAAAATACTGCTTGAAAAGTTAAACAAAATACTCTGGTAAAAACTGTTACTCTGGTAAAAATTGTTGTTGAACCTCAAATAGTAGGTTAGTAAGTACTTCATATAAAGTTAAAAGCAGCAGAATAATTAAATAACAACATAAACAAAAAGCAACAATCTCTCTAAGTTTTTATACCTTAGTAATTAATTCGGGAAAAGAGGATATCTGTGAGTCAAGATCTTAAACTTGATCGTGCGATTTTAGAAACCAAAGAAAGAGCTGAACTCCATGCAATTGCTGACGCTCTAAAAATAAAAACTAGTTCTAGAGCAAAGAAGTCAGACATAATCGATACGATATTGGAGTCTGCCGTAGGAGTTGACGATCAAGCTGAAAAGAGTAAGCTAAACGGTGTTGATCCGGTTAGAAGTAATGGGAAAAGTGCAGGTATAGCTGATGGTAACGAAACTTATCTTGACGAGAAAGTTTTACAGCCTGTTAATAATGCAAACAGTGATCAACTTGGATCAGATAGTGTAAGTAGTGAATTTTCTGGCAAAATTAAGACGCCGAGGGTAAATATTTCGCTAGTAAAAATGGCTAACGATGATGGGAGTTTAGCGTCTGCAAGTAATGAAAAAACATTCGAACGGCTAGATTCAATTGGAGATGTAGATAACGATCATTTAAATAACTTCACTAGACCCATCGAAGTGATCGAAAATGGTCAAAAAGATGCCGTTAAGTCCGATAGTGTAAGCTCGGAGCAATCGGATGTATCCGACACTTCGGTTAAACAAAATGGTTCAGTTGTTAAAACCACACCGCAAGAAACAAACTTGGAAACAGCAACTGGGGACAACGGCTCTAAGCAAGCTAAATCCAATGAAACTTCAAATTCCGCCAAAAGAAATCGACGTAGAAGAGGTGGAAGCAATAAGGGGGATAAAGTGAGAACTGAGCAGACCGAACAACCCTACGATGGTGAACCTATTTTTGTAGAAGGATTGCTTGATCTAAAAGATGAAGGTTACGGATTCTTACGGACTGTCGGATACTTGCCATCCAATAAGGATGTATACGTTTCATTAAGTCAAGTGAGGAAGTTTGCTTTGCGTAGGGGAGATTGGATTGTAGGGGCATCGAGGCCGCCTGCATCTAACGAGAAGTACCCGGCTCTGCTTAAAATTGATACTGTAAACTACATAGGAGTCGAAGAGTCTAGACTCCGACCAAAATTTGAGGACCTAACTCCTCTATTCCCTGATTCAAAACTGAACTTGGAACTTGCTCTCGACCCATCTAATCTGACTGCTAGAATCGTGGATCTTTTAAGCCCTATCGGTAAAGGTCAAAGAGGTCTAATCGTATCTCCTCCTAAAGCAGGTAAAACTACTATTATGAAGCAGATAGCAAGATCGATCGAGGCCAATAACCCTGACGTTAAGTTGATGGTACTGCTCGTAGACGAAAGACCAGAAGAAGTTACAGATATGAGACGTACAGTTAAAGGTGACGTGATTGCGTCTACATTTGATCGTCCTCATGAAGAACATACGACTGTTGCAGAACTTACTATAGAAAGAGCAAAAAGATTGGTGGAACTAGGACAAGATGTAGTGATTATCTTAGATGGGATCACGAGGCTTGCTAGGGCTTACAATTTGGCTCAGCCTGCTTCGGGTAAAGTCATGTCTGGTGGTGTGGACTCTGGAGCGCTTTACCCTCCGAAGAAGTTTTTTGGTGCAGCAAGGAATACCGAAGAAGGAGGATCTTTAACTATTCTTGCCACCGCATTGGTCGAAACTGGTTCTAAGATGGATGAAGTAATCTTTGAAGAGTTCAAAGGAACGGGTAACATGGAACTTAGGTTGGACAGAAGACTTGCAGAACGAAGGATCTATCCTGCAATTGATGTCAATGCATCTTCTACTAGACATGAAGAGTTGCTTTTTGACAGGATACAGCTTCAACAGGTGTGGAAACTTAGGCGGGCGTTGAATATGTTGGCATCTGAAGGTAATAATGCTCCGGGACTCGAACTTTTAATGGATCGTCTTAAGAAAACTCATAATAATGACGAATTTTTATCTGAAATAGCGAAATCTCCTTCAATTTAATTCTAAAAATGCCATCTGACAATTTAAATACTTCGGAAATTCCTGAAATAAACGCATTTAAAGTTGGTGCAACCAGATCCAGGGCCTCTTTAAGAAAACATTCAAAAAAGAAAAAGTGGAAAAAAAGGTTATTTAGAACTTTGATTGTATTTGTAATACTTATACTTATCCTAGCCGGTTCGGCATACGGCTACTATGAATACATTGGTTCAAAAATACAGCATGTTCATGTGAGCGGATTAGCTCACGACAATGTTGCATTGCCGGAAAATATACTTTTGGTGGGAAATAATTCAAGATGCGCTTTAAACGGA
>JAJYVQ010000089.1 GCA_021791915.1 Actinomycetes bacterium
ATACCATAGTAGATGTAAATGGCTACTTCCTAGGATCTGGTTCATCTACTACTGGAAGCTCTTTTAGTCCTATAGTACCAGTTAGAATATGTGATACTAGACCAGTAGGAACAGGAGTTGCTAGTAACCAGTGTAACAACGGTACTGCTTCAAGTGGTTCTATGGGAGCTAACTCTACTATGACCATAAATGTAGCAGGATCAGGTTCAGGGGGATCTTTAGACAATATCCCTTCTAATGCAACTGCAATTGTATTAAATGTAACTGCAACTAATACAACTAACAACGGAGGATTCTTAACAATATTTCCTACACCAGCATCAGGTTCTAATGTTCCAAATATATCTGATATTAACTGGAATATGGGCAATACTGTAGCTAACTTAGTTGTAGTTAAGATAGGTAGTAACGACTCAATTAATATCTACAATGCAATAGGGTCAACTGATGTAATAGTAGATGTTATGGGCTACTATGGGTAAAGAGGAAAATTGTGAATCGACTTTAAAGTTCGCATATCTACAAGGTAATTGTAGATAAATAGTCTTAGGAAAGAAAAGAGTTTGTTTTCTTTTATTGTAAGTAATCTAAACTGTTGAGTCTACGAATAGGTTAATCGAACTTACTTAAAACTTAACAGATCTCAAATAAGGCAGACTATAGGTATTCTAATGCCACTTACGTTATTTAAGCGTTTAAAATCTAAGAAAAAGCTCATTGCGATAATTACAGCATCTGTGATTTTGTTGTTGATAGTTATTGGAGTGATTTATTATCTTTGGGCTGAGTCTGGTGGCAATACAGGGAAGAAAGTAAATCTTATGGTATATAATGGTGAGACAATCGATGGGTTATCTTCGGAACTGTCAAATCTTAAGATAATTCGTTCGCAATTTGCATTTTTAATTTACCTTCACCTGCATCAACCACCGACATTAATTGCGGGCGATTATCAGATGCGTGAAGACTTATCTTTTTCTGCTCTTTACTCAATATTAAAGCACGGTCCTACAGATTTTTCCCTAATTATTCCCCCTGGATTAACTGTCGCACAGATTGCAGATAGGGTTGGACAGATTCCAGGTATGTCAAGTTTTAAATTTTTGCAGGTAGCTCAGGAAGGTCAAATTACTTCACCTTATGAACCGGTTTCGGTTCGTGGCACCCCAAACGGTCTAGAAGGTCTTTTAGGAGCTGCGACTTATGAGGTGAGTCCAAACGAATCTTACGTAACTTTATTAAATCAAATGATTCAAAATTTTAACCTACAGGCTAAATCATTGGGTCTTAATCCCTCTGGAGTCTATACGGACAATTTGACTGCTTATCAGGTAATTGTCGTTGCTTCGATAGTTAGAGAAGAAGCTGGTCTTAACTCAGATCGGCCCAAAGTAGCAAGAGTTATTCTAAATCGTTTGAACGATTCAATGTTGCTTCAGATGGATTCAACAGTTAGGTACGCAATAGGAGATCCTCCGAGAGCACCGAATTTAAACGATCTTAAAATAAATTCACCGTATAATACATATTTGTTTAAGGGACTACCGCCTACTCCTATTTCAACTGTCGACAGTTACGATATAAACGCCGTCCTAAGTCCCGCAACTGGATCGTGGCTCTATTTTGTAGTAGTAAGCCCTAACGGACAAGAAGCTTTTGCAACTACATATCAGCAGCAACTTCAAAACGAACAGTTAGCAACCTCAAGAGGTCTCAACGGATAGTGAGTTGTAGTGTTAGTTTAAAGTTACTAACGATTTGAGACTGTCGAATTTATCGGTTACCGTAACTTATAAAAAAATATAAGTTAGCGTGGTATTGTATTCAAATTAAATTTTCGTTGCGCATAAACTTGTTAGATGAGGAATCTGGATTTATGAGTAATAGTTCAATTTACTGTTGGCCCCCTTTTGATGTTCGATTGATCACGCAAAATGTTAGCTTGGCAACTACAGCAGACGAAGATCTGGCTAGCTTAATTGGATTGATGAACGAAGGGATTCACGAGGCAAATCAGAGACCGTTTTCTACTACTTGGAATTTGATTGCACTTCCAGAGCGAAATCACGAATTTGTGAGACGAATCTGGTCGAACCGTGCAAAATTTAAAGCAGAAGATTGGGTTTTGGATATGACTGTAAGAGTTAACAACAAGATCGTCGGGATGCAATCGGTTTATGCCAAAGATTTTGTAGTCGCAAGGACTTTTGTTACTTCATCTTGGTTAGGCAAAAATTATCAAAGACAAGGAATTGGAACTTTAGCTAGGCGAGCAGTACTGTATTTGATGTTTGAAGGTCTTTTTGCTATCGAAGGTCATTCGGAAGTCTATGAAGATAATCTTGCTTCATTAAAAGTAGCCCAAAAGCTTGGTTATGTGGAAAATGGGTTTCGAACTTACGGCAGGGATCACAAAAAAGCAAAATCGCTTCAGTATGTAATAACTAAAGAAATCTGGGATAATTCGAATAATTCTTCTGATTCGGAAATAACTGTGACAGATTTAAAGTCATTTAAGGATTTTATAGGAATTTAAAGTTTAACAGCAAATAATAAGGTTTTGAGTTTACAATCGTCAGTTAAGAACTAACATATCAGCAATTTTCATTGATTCGTTAGTTTTTAATTTGTGAGAGGTGAATTAAATAATTTAATTAAATAAACCTTCAGTACCTGTTCCTTTTTAGACCAATATTTTTGCCTCCCGTATACCTCTCAGTGAGTTAAAAACTATACATTTGGTTTGGCTGGTAAGTTCTTTAATATCGATAAGTCCCTCTTGAATCTTCCTATCATCTATTAGCACCGCTCTTTCAACTCCTGGCAAAAGGCCACAACTAAGCGATGGAGTAATCCATCTGTCTTCTTTAAATATTGCAATATTAGCCGTAGTAGTTTCTGTAATATGTCCGTTTTCATTCCATAAAATTACATCATCGTACGATTTTGAATTGTTTCTGCAGTTTTCATAAAAAGCCCTGTCTTCATATTTGTGATAAAGTGATATGTCTTCACTGTTAACTCCAATTTGGCTTAAGCCAAGGAGTATGCCATCAGTTTTGTTAGCTACAAAAGGGAATGTTTGAATATCAAAGGTTGCATTATTGAACAAAATGAGCCTTATTCTCAGCTCACGTAACTCACCTTTAAAAACCTTGAAGCATTCTGACCTTATTTTATCTAAGTCAAAATTAAAGTCGAAATATTGAGCCGAGTCGCTTAACCTATTCAAGTGGCGTTCAAAATTTTTAATACCGCTTTTGGGACTAAAGTACATTGTTTCAAGCAAAGCGTGGGGAAAATTATATTTTCGCATTATTTGTGCTTTTGCTTGTAGTTCTGCCCACTCGGCTTTTGAATCTGATTGGTGTACAATACCACCACCAGTACCAAAGTACAAACAGTTCTCTAATTTGTTCAAAAACCCTGTTCGTATAGCTACACTAAATTCTGCTCTTAGGGATCTCTGAGTGTAATCGAAGCAACCTACAGCGCCACAATATACTCCTCTGGTAGATTTTTCGGTTGTAGCAATGATTTTCATTGTGGATACTTTTGGAACCCCAGTAACTGAGCCACATGGAAAAATTGCCTGAAATATGTCGCAAATTGAAGTTTGAGATTTTAGTTTGCCCTCAACCGTGGAGGTCATTTGCCAAACAGTGGGATACTTCTCTGCGACAAAGTGACTAGGTACTTTTACAGTTCCAATGTCTGAAATCATTCCCAAATCGTTTCTGATAAGGTCAACTATCATTAAGTTCTCTGAGATGTCCTTATCGCTACTTAAAAGAGATAATCGAGTTTTTTCGTCTTCTTGATAAGACTTGGCACGACGCATCGTACCTTTCATGGGTTTAGACACAATGAGATTGTTTTCGATCTTGAAAAATAGTTCAGGGGAGGCCGAAATTACTGAAAACTTATCTGTATCTATTAAGGTTGAATAGTCGCCTTTTTGATTTGTCGCTAATAATTCATATATTGTAATCGGAGACACTTCTACTGAACATTTAAGACGCGAAGTAAAGTTTACCTGATAGGTATTTCCCGACAATATCTCTTCTTTTATTTGAGCTATTTTGCGCTCATACTCTTCCATCTCAAAATCACCTATGAGATTTTGTGGTAACTCACAATCACTTTTAAAATTGAACGGCACTTCAATCTGCTTTGAAAATGCAGCGAACCAAACGAGCGGAACGGCAGGATCAGGATCTTTAGTGATTAGGTTGTTATTTAATCCCGGAGCTGCTTCATATGAAACAAAGCCCGCTACATAGCATTTGTGTTCTTTTGCGAATTCCTCCATAGAACATATTGTCGACTGAACCTCATTTAGATCGTGGGTATACAGAACTTTCAATAAGTTTTGGTATTGTATATGGGATTTTGCGGAGAAGTTGTCTTTGCGACAACTTATGTTTTCATAATAAGTTTGGTCTGACATTTTAGATAAGTCGACAACAGTTTGACTCTCTAATCTTAGCTTTAGTGCAAAATACGGTTAACTGGTTTGGCGTTTGACGCAGATACTTAAATTTGATTTAGAGTTATCGCAAGTTTAGAAGTTTTTAGAACACCTCATTTAACTTACCTTGTTGATAAATAGCCATGTAGAGCAGTTCATAGTTTGTTATTGGATTGTCTGGTAACCTGTTAGGTAGTTTACCAAGTTGGTTAGCCGCTTTAGCCAGCCTGATCAGTACTTCTGGGATAGCAGGTTCCGGTATCGATTTGACCCTTTCTCCTCTGTAAGTTTTCACAATAGATGAGATAGCAAGTGGCAGTCGTTTGGTATCGACTGTTCCGTCGATTTTTAAGTAGGGTAACTTCCAAGTTTTTACATCATCGTAATTGCCGACGTAAGCAAAGCAGTTTGATGGGACTTTATATTTGGGATGTATTAATCCTATATCGGCACTGTCTAAAGTATCGTTGGTCTTGTCACTTGTAACGATACTGTCCATACTGGAAGGTTCTTCACAATTACGATATATTCCGTGTTGGCTTAACCACCAAAGTGCTTTTGGCGCACCAACTGATCTAAGATCGACGTAAATTCGATCCTTTAGACCTCCAAATTGAACATCTTTGGCAACCAAAATATTACCGTCACTTACCGTTACACATTTTACTTTTTGTTCTGAGGCGTATCGCAGTGCTTGGTCAAAAGCCTGATTGAGTTGGTTACCTCCAGATGTCAGAAGCCCAGGCCGTTTGGCTTCAATTACGATCCATTTTACGCCTGGTGAAGTTATTATGATATCTGAGTGTTCTACCTGATAATTTAGTGAAGTTATGGGCCAATCAAGTACTACAGTAAACAGCTCACCTATTATCTGTTCTGCTATTTTTTCTGGAGCCACGCCAAATCTAGTAGCTTGGCTTAAGTGTTGGATTCTAAGATCGCAGAACTGAGACCAATTAGAGACTATACGCTCGATGCAACGCTGTTTGGTTACCAACAGGTCAGTCATAGCAGTTAAGCTCGTTTACAAAAAATAAGGAACACAATATTTAATTTTATCTAGTTACCACCAAAGCTTTAGAAACAATCGAACTCTTAGTTATGGGCAAATCCTTAAATTGCTAATGAGTTAAGTAAGTTGGATTAACTTTTGAGTTAAATTTTAGCTTAACTTTATGTTATTTTTAGAATAACTTGCAAAGTTGTTAAATACTTTCCATCAAGCTGTCATGTATGTTAAACATATATTTTTTGCAAAACATTGTTTAAATTTATGTGAGCTTGTAGTATCAGGCATTTATTTGCTAAAAATTTCTTTAATAAATTTATGGTCATTTTTTATTTGTAGTAATGATTAAATTCTTAGCTTTATGACGTTGCTTGTATCTGACAGCTATTAGATTTTAGTTTAAACAAAAAATTTCTGGCTGGTTTTAGCTTATTTTAAAAAATTTAATTGGATTGGGTAATATGAAAGTAAAACTTGTTAAATTACAGTGAGAATGGTCTAAAAAAATAAAGGTTTTAGATTTAGTTTTAAAAAGTTTTAATTTGACTAAAATGGTAATCGAATAAGGTTTAAGAATTCAAGTTAGCAACCTGCCTTTTTTGGTGTTGTTATCTTTGGTGTTGTTATCTTTGGTGTTGTTATCTTTGGTGTTGTTATCTTTGGTGTTGTTATCTTTGGTGTTGTTATCGTAGTGCTTGTGATGTTTTTTTTAATAATGTAGCAACAGGCACTTATTGTGAACATTGTGACAGTTCAATTTATTGCTATAGGTCTTTTGAATTTAATCAGGTATAATTAGTGGTGTCATTAAAAATATTCGTGAAATTTGTAAAAATTTAAAGGCGAGCAATTTAAATTCGACAGTCGGACCTGAAGTTTTTTTAAAATTATAGTCTTATACTTGAAATTGCGTAAATTACAGTTGAAAAATATTTAGAAAGATAGTACGTGTTAAAAAAAATTGATTTAAGAGATGCAAATGAAGATTTTGAGGCGATACTGCCGTCCATACCTGATATCGATGAGGGTCCCGTTGAAACCGTAAAAAAGATTTTAGAAGATGTAAGACACAACGGCGATGAGGCAATTAGGCGCTATACCGAACTGTATGACAAAATAACTATGAAGTCTTTTGTCGTAACCCAAGACCAACTTTACGACGCTTTGGACAGAATCCCCAAAGATCTGCGAGAAGCACTAGAACAAGCAAGAGAATCGATCGTAAATTTTCACCAGCACAGTATGTGTATTCCCAAAAGATACGAAAACAACGGCATCAGTGTAGAGCATCTCGTTAGACCGATAAGCCGTGCCGGACTTTATGCACCAGGAGGTCGGGCAAGATACCCGTCGTCAGTTTTGATGTGCGGTTTACCGGCAAGAGTTGCCGGTGTCGAGTCGTTAGTGCTCTGTTGTCCTCCTGGATCTGACGGTAGGATAAATGACATGACCTTAGCTGCTGCTGCAATTGCAGGAATCGATGAAGTTTATGCGATCGGAGGGGCGCAAGCAATAGCGGCAATGGCCTACGGTACGGAAACTATCAAAAAAGTTCAGGTAATAGTTGGACCCGGCAATCGTTATGTGTCGGTTGCCAAGAGATTGGTTACTGGTCAGGTCGGCGTGCCGAACGCATATGCTGGCCCTTCAGAAGTGGTGGTAGTTGCCGATAGTACGGTGCCACCCGAGTGGGCGGCAATAGATGTAGTAGTTCAAGCCGAACACGGTCCAGACGGCTTAGCTTGGTTGGTGGGTTGGGATGAGTCTGTAATAGATACTATAAATTCTGCTATAGAAGAATTTGTTGAATCTTCACCGAGAAAATCTGAAATAATATCAACATTATCAACTGGTGGATATGCGGTACTGGTTAACGATTATCAGGATGCAATTAAGGTTGCAAATATCGTAGCACCTGAACACTTGGAACTTCTTTGTGAACAGGCCGAAGAAATGGTACCTATGGTATTTAATGCTGGAGCGGTGTTTTGTGGAGGTCTATCCCCAGCTTCTGTAGGAGATTATATAGCAGGACCCAGTCACGTACTTCCGACCTACCGATCGGCTAAATTCTCATCGGTATTGGGTGTTTCAGATTTTATCAGAACATCTCATGCAATAACGATTAATCAGGAAGCTCTAGATAGAGTCGCTCCTTATGTTATTTCAATTGCATCTGCCGAAGGTTTGGAAGCTCATGCAAGATCAGTTGTTATAAGAAGATCCAAATATGAACCAATTGAAACTAAAGCAACTAATAAGCTAAAAGGGCTTATAAAGCGTGGTGAGTAAAGATACTTTTAGACAGATAGATTCGGCTGAAGCTAAAATACCTTCGACTTATTTTTCGCCGCAGGTTCAGGTCGCAATACGTCTAAATAGCAATGAATCACCTTACAGTCTACCTGTAGCTTGGCAAAAAGAGTTGGCATCTGCCGTTGAATCGATTCAATTTAACCGGTATCCTGATAGATTTGCTCTAAATCTTAGGTCAGCGTTGGCAAACTATCACTCAAAAAATGTTGAAAATATTTTTGTCGCAAACGGATCTAATGAAGTAATCCAGAGTATATATTTAGCTTTATCAATTAGAAGCAAAGTAGGACTGTTTGAACCTACGTATCTGCTTCACAGCCACATCGCAAATATTCTTGGAGTGCCGGTAGTTCAATTTCTAAGAAACGATGAATTTAAAATAGACAAAAGTACACTAGATAATGTTGTTAGCAACCGAGAGTTGTCAATAATCATGCTATGTTCGCCGAACAATCCCACTGGTAATTGCGAGGATTTATCCACTGTCGAATATATCTGTTCAAACTTTGATGGCGTTGTAGTTTTAGATGAGGCATATGTTCAGTTTTCAAATAAAAGTGGGATAGAGCTTCTAGAAAAATATGAAAATCTGATTGTTATTAGAACATTTTCTAAGACGTGGTCAGCAGCGGGACTTAGGTTGGGCTACTGTATCGGATCTGGAACTGTAATTGAACGACTCCAGAATGTTTCACTTCCATATCACCTGGATTCAATAAAACAAGTTGCCGGTATTTTGGCTTTGGAATACCAAGATGAGATTCAACTTGCTACAAACAAAATTATTAATCAACGCAATGAAACCTACAAGTTACTTAAAAAGTTGCCACTACAGGTTTATGAATCTGAGGCAAATTTTATAATGTTTAGACCGTTGAATAAGCAAAGTCAAAAACTATTTAATGCTCTTATAGAAAAGTCGATACTGATCAGATATTTGGATTCTTTTTTTAATCTAGAACCTGCTCTTAGGGTAACAATGGGAACACCTGAAGAAATGGATAGGTTTCACGAAGCACTTGAGGACTGTCTAAAGTACATTTAGCAACGATTAAGACGTATCCTTTAGTTTTTTGTTACTTGTTCAGTCCATCTTGTTCCGTCCCAAAATCGTAACAAAATGGGATTGCCAGGGTCTCTATACCATCCAGGAGGCGGTAGAGCTGCATTAGGATTAGTAGATGCAATAGGAATGGGGGGTGAAATTGGTTCAATATTTTCAGTAGGATGACTTGCTACGTTAGCGGCCATTTCAACTGCATGTTCTTTGGGCAAGTTGCTTGTTTGTCCACATTGAATACAGGTTAAAAAGTACTTTCTGCTAAGCGGTATAGTGGGTATAAAAAATAGAGTAAACCAGTGTGTTATTTTAGTAAGACGGTGTGCTGCCACATGACCATTTGGGCAGGCCATTGATAGTGTAGCTAAAATTGCTAATTTTTTTCTAAACCCGAACAGTATTATCATTTTTAATTTTTCTGCACCCCACTAGGTTAATCTACTAAGTTAATATACAACGGTATCCCAATAATATAGCACAACCTTAATCTTATTCCAAATTCTAATAGTGGTAATTTTACCCAGCTAATTACAGAATATAGGTTAATTGCAGAATATAGGGTATCAGTATAGACTGATTGTCACAGTTTATGAATTTAGCCTGCTTGGCTAAATTTAAAGAGACCTCTGTTGAACCAAAATAAACCCTATTGAATGTGGATCCGGGATAATAAGCTGATTGTTTGCTATTACGAAGATTGCAACGCTGAAAAGTTGTATTTGTGGGTACAAATCGTTGGAATTGTTTTCTTGATTTATTAAATAGGCGATACAAAAATTTATTTACTTGAGTCATTCTTATCAGCAATGATAACTAGCTACATTTGTGCAGTTTGCGAATTTCCAATTTAAAGTCATTTACGATATTCTAATTACGGACTACCTTTAAAAGCATCCTCGAAGTCAATTTGCAAAAAAGATTCCTCGAAGTCCAAAATGAACGTCAGTCAACTGTTATTGCCAGAAGCGAAAAACAAGATGGTCATTTGTGTATGTGAATTTAGTGAAGTTCAATTAAATCTGAAAAATCTCCGGAAATAATTTTTTAGTACTTAAGAGGAGTTTTCTACAACTTGGATTCTAGATACAGCAGCA
>JAJYVQ010000003.1 GCA_021791915.1 Actinomycetes bacterium
CTAAACAAATCTTCTCAACTATCAGATGAATTAAATAATTTAAAGAATTTAGGATATTTTGCTTTAAGTGCTATTTATCACGAACTTGGTTTGGATTTACTGTTTAGGAACAGAGTAAACCTACACCAAAAAGTTGACACTTCATTTACATAGCTTTTTCTAATTCTAACTCTTCAAATTCTTGTGGTGTCAAATAATTTAAAGATCCGTGTATTCTTTCATTGTTGTACCAATTTATCCAACTAAATATTTCGAGTCTGGCTTCTTCTATGGTCATGTTTTTGGTATATGTCTCCCTTTTTACTAAAGACCATAAATTTTCTGCCAGAGCATTATCGTAGGAATCTCCTACTGTACCCATAGATTGTTTCATACCCATAAGTTTTAAGGCTTGCCTAAATACAGCAGATGTATATTGGCTCCCATGGTCAGAATGAAATATTGCATCTTTAAATATAAGTTTATTTCTACTGTACTGAAGTTGTTTTAGTGCTCTAGTAAATAGTTCAACATCCATTGTGGTGCCCATTGAATATCCTACAATCTTTCTGGTATATACATCTAAGATGGCAACCAGATACAGCCAACCGTCCATGGTCTCTATATAGGTTAAGTCGCTCACAAATACCTTATCTATTTCAGATGCACTAAAGTCTCTTTTAAGTAAATCCAAAGAGAATTTAGCTTTCTTATCTGCAATAGTAGTTTTGATCTTTTTTCTGCTACAAGCTCCTTTTATACCTAGGTCTACCATTAATTTAGCTACTTTTTTCCTGGATATATGAATACCTTGTTGTCTTAACTTATAGGTAATTTTAGGTGCTCCGTAAGTTGACTTGGATTGCCTATAAATTTGAAGGATTTGATCTTTTAGCTCTAAATCCTTTGCTAACCTATCTTGTATAGCCTCTCTGCTATTTAACCAGCTGTAGTAGCTTTGTCGTGAGACATTACAGCTGTTGCAGAGAAAACTAATATTAAATTCGGCCTTCTGAGAATCGATAAACTCGTAGATCAACTTTTTTGAGTCTCCTTTACCCAGAAGGCCGAAAACCGTTTTAAGATTTCTTTCTCCATTCTTAGTTCATCGTTTTCTCTTTTAAGTCTCCTAATTTCTTCAGCTTCAGCTGTAATTTGGGAAAAACTTAAATCCTTACCATTTTTAATTTTGATCCACCTTCTAAGTGTTAAATCAGGAATTGCAAGTTCTCTGGCAACTTCTGCAATAGATCTACTACTAGTAGTAGCCAGCAAAACAGCATCATCCTTGAATTCATCAGAGTAAGTGGGTCTTTCTCTTTTGGTTTGTTTACTTTCTTTCATATATATATTCTCCTATATTTACATTGAAGGTGTAAGCTTTTTGGTGTAGGTTCAAGTCCAACAGACATGTTATAACAAATGATTAGACAATATAACTATCCCCTTTGTACAACTAGAAATCAAGTAGTTAAGGTAAATCACATGCTTGCAATCCTATTGCTTAGTAGGCAGTGTGTACTGTCTAATGCAATACCTGTAGAAAGCATTGGATCAAATTGACCCAATACCAAATTCTCTCCCAAAGTTTCGATAAGGTATTGGCAATTTTTGCTCATCCTGATGATGCCGAAATTGCTTGCGGAGGGACATTGGCATCTTTTGCAAAAAATGGTTCGGAAGTTCATTTAATTTATTTAACCAGTGGAGATAAAGGTAGTTTTGATTCGAGCTTGTTACCCGATACAGTGGCAAAAACTCGTTCTATTGAGTTTAAAAAAGCGGCGGTATGTCTAGGCATTAAGTCGGTTCAAACTTTTAATATTCCGGACGGAGAGATTGCAGAAAGCAAAGAGTTGCGATTTAAAATAGTAGAATCTATCAGATCGATTAGACCGGAACTGGTAATATGTCCAGACCCCACCGCAGTGTTTTTTTCACAGAGTTACTATAATCACAGAGATCACCGAACAACTGGATTTGTAGTATTGGATTCTATTTCTCCAGAAGCTGCAATGCCGCTTTACCATAAAGGAGCTGGAGATCCTTTTCAAGTCCCTACGGTATTTCTAAGCGGGTCACTTGAGCCGGATTTGATTGTTGATATTTCCGACGGAATTGATCAAAAGATTCAGGCAGTTTTAGCTTACGAATCAAGAATCAGTGACGAAAGTAACTACATTAGCGATGTTGTATTAGATATGGCAAAAAAAGACGGTGAATTGGCAAAAGTAGATTTTGGTGAAAGTTTCAGAAAGATACTTTTTAACAGCGTCGAATATCGGCAGTGACTGACGTTTTACATGTAGATATGGATGCCTTTTTCGCTTCGGTCGAAGTGAAAGACAATCCAGAATTGAAAGGAAAGCCAGTCATAGTAGCTGGTCTTTCCAAAAGAGGAGTGGTTGCTGCTTGCACCTATGAGGCTAGGATATTTGGGGTACGATCTGGAATGTCAACTTTGATGGCAAAAAGACTTTGTCCAGACGGAATGTTTGTGGGCGGAAGATATAGTAGATATGTTCAGATAAGCAAACAGCTGGAAGAAGTATTAATTAGTTTCAGCCCTTATGTTGAGTTCGTTTCCTTGGACGAGGCATTTGTTGACGTTACCAAAAGTCACAGACTTTTCGGTTCAAATAGAAAAATTGCCGAATTGATAGTGGCTAAAGTTGCCAATGAGCTGGATCTAAATTGCTCGGTTGGAATCGGATCTTCTAAATTAATTGCCAAAATTGCTTCAAAAAAGGCCAAGCCGAATGTTATAGCTTCGACCAAAGAAATTGTTTTAGGCACGAAGATTTTTGAGGTTGAAAAATCTTCCGAAATTGAATTTATTTCAGATCTGGAATTGAAAGAGATCTGGGGGATAGGGCCCAAAACCGTTGCAAAACTAAATTCATACGGAATCTATCGTGTAAAAGATTTAAAGAAAATCGACGATGAAGTTTTAGTGAGATTAGTAAAATCCGCAAATGCAAAGTGGTTAAGTGATATCTTAAATGCCGAAGATTCTCGGAAGGTTGCCGTTGAAAGAGTGACAAAATCGATTTCGGTTGAAGCAACTTACGAAAATGATTTAACTACCCCACAGGAAATTTTTGCTGAAATCCCCAGAATGGTTGACAGTGTAGTGACAAGACTTAAGTCACAGAACTTCCTTGTTAAAACTGTAACTGTAAAACTTAAAGACAAAAATTTTAAAATAATTACCAGATCTCAAACTTTAAATCTGGCTACTGATGATATTTTTAAGATTTATGAAGCAAGCAAAAATATTTTAGAAAGATATATGGAGGTAACCGAAAGGCACCCAAAAAATGCTTTTGTAAAAGATCCTACCTTGTTGGATGAGAATAAAATGGCCCAAGATGGATTGTTACAGTCGAATCCGAACAAATCAAAATCCAGTATGCCCAGAAATGAAGTTCCTTTGGCAATAAGGTTGGTTGGAGTTTCTCTATCTAATTTGGTTGTAGCCGACCAGTCTAATCAGTTAGGCCTATTTGATGAAACGGAGGTTAGTAAATTGACCGAAGTCATATATAACGTAAAAAATAGATTCGGACCTAACTCAATTGCGCCAGCAAGTTTAATCAAAGACGGTGAATTAATAGTTAAAACTCGAGGGGATGCGCAATGGGGGTAGAGGTCAATCTAAGTCTAAATCAGCTCGTTGTAACGGTATCAAATGTGAAATAATAGTTATCCAAACATCTCTCGGCCACCTAATCTAAAAAAGGTATTTTGTATCATGTGCCTAATAGATTGTGCCTAATAGATTCTTACTTATAGATTATTACTTATAGATTATTACTTATAGATTATTACTTATAGATTATTACTTATAGATTATTATCGTGGACAGTTTAGATATTGAACGTTTACACCATAAAATATTTGCCCACGATAAGAAATTATAGTAATTTCTGAGTTTTTTCCGTTGACATTCAATTTAATATTGAGCTAAGCTAATTAATAGTTTGAACTAAGCTAAGGGTACAGCAGAAAAAAAGATTAGTTGCAGATTGACAATTTTAGTGCTTTAGATTCGGTTAAAATAACCGATTGTTAACTATAAAACTTAAATAAAATATATTTATATGCGATAAAAATTTAAGTCAAATTTCAAATATAATTATAGAAGATGCCTTTATCAGAAGAAGAACAAAGAATATTGCATGAGATGGAGCAGAGGCTCTATGCTCAAGACAAAGAGTTGGTCGAGAAGGTTACTTCAAGTTCAGTTTATAAGTATGCGGGTAAATCTACTCTTTTGGGAGTTATAGGAGTACTGGTGGGTTTAACGGACTTGCTTGTGATGCTATCTAAATCGATCCCCCTTTCCTTTTTGGGATTTGTAATCATGTTTGGGTCAGCACTATATATTGAACGAAATCTTAAGCGTATCGGAAATGCCAGTTGGTATGATGCTAACAAGACCTTGAAGAATTCTGGTTTACCTGAAGCGGTAAATGAGATGAAAAATAAGTTTAGAGGCAAGTTCAATCGAGATCTTTAGTGCTCGGTAACTAATTCTGAAATAAGTTTTATAGTTATTTTTGCAATAGTTATTTTTGCAATAGGTCTTTTAAGATATTGGCGGTAAAATCGTTTACTAAAACGCTAATAACGTTGTTTAGTATAGCTTGATACCTTAAGCGAACGAGTTAACGTCGTTACTTTTTTAAAATCTTTAATTTTTTTAAAACCTATTATTACCTTAAAAAGTCCTTAAGGATTTTTTAATTAAAAAATGTATCTCTTTAATAAATCGCACAGTATTGTAAACGATAAGTATTGTAAACGATAAGTATTGTAAACGATAAGTATTGTAAACGATAAGTATTGTAAACGATAAGTATTGTAAACGATAAGTATTGTAAACGATAAGTATTGTAAACGATAAGTATATTGTATGTTGCTTATCTATTTCTTGCTGATTGATTGACCGTCTAAAAGAACATTAAGATTTGTCGCAACAAAAAATCCTAATTCAAATTAATTCTATAATTGTGTGGATGGTTTATAAAATTTACTTTGAAAAGGCTTACGGTTGAAAAATTTTAGAGATTCGGTTCTGGCAATTGATATTGGAGGTACCAAATATGAAATTGCTGTGGTCAGTTTCACTGGAGAAATATTGTATTCGAAAAAATATAATACTCCATCTGTAAACAGTTCCTTAAAAGTGTTTGATTCGATTAAACGCCACGCTGTCGAAATGTTGTCGAGTTATTACGGTTCGACGCAACCTTCATTTTGTTCCATTGGTTGCGGAGGACCGATGGATAAGTTTCAAGGTCACGTTTCCCCTATAAATATTCCGGCATTTCGAGAGTTTCCTTTGGTGACGAAACTTTCTGAAGCACTCAATTTAAAGGTCTACCTAGACAACGATGCAAAGGCACTTACTTTGGCAGAAAAGTGGCTTGGTGGTGCAAAAAAACTTAATGGGTACCTTTCTATGGTGGTGTCCACGGGCATCGGAGGTGGCATATATCTAAATGGAAGGCTGTTGGACGGTAATTCTGGAAACTGTGGGCATATTGGACATATTAACGTAATAGCCAACGGTCACCTTTGTGGTTGTGGGGCATTTGGTTGCCTTGAAGCTGAAGCCTCTGGAACCGCAATAAAAAACATCTATAATGAGGCTCCACGGGATGTGAATCGGAAAATTAAACGTCGTACCGGCATGTTAGTTGGTAGGGCAGTCGGGTCAGTTTTTAATCTGTTGGATATTAACCAAGCGTTCGTCGCAGGGTCGGTTGCATTGGGATACAAGGAGTTATTTTTCGAATCTGCTCAAATGCAATTGGATAAGATCTGTAAACTGGATTTTACGAAGGAAGCTAGAATATCGCCATCGGAACTTTCGGACAGAGGGCCGATATTAGGAGCTGCGGCTATCGGATTGTTTGAAGAGAATATTATTTCTTTCTGAAGCATAAATATTATTTAAAAGTTTTCAAGACCGATTATTTGGTATCGCAAAAGATCAATTTTACCTTGAATCATCAGTTATAGGATTAATCAAGACCGCAAATTCATGGTCTGTCTAAGTATTTTTATTTTGTTATATTGCTTGATGTTCTTTAATTATGATAAGTTTACTTAAACCTTACCTTAAAAAAAGTAATTTTTTTGGTTGAAAAGTTTAATTAAAAGGATAAAGGAGATAAAAGAAGCATTATGGATCGAGATCTTATGCAAGAAGATGCAGTCGGACTGGTAGAGCTGTTTAGGAACAAAACCGTTTCGCCTTCTGAATATTTAGAAGAGGTTCTGACTAACATTTCAAATTCAAAATTAAACGCATTTTGCTATCTAGATGAACAAAATGCTAGAAATGTTGCTGCATTAGCAGATGTTTGGCTACCTTTTGGAGGAGTCCCATTTGGAATTAAACAGCTTGATCCAGTTAAAGGCTGGCCATTTACGGGTGCATCTCTGGTTTTTAAAGATAGGGTTGCAGATTATGACGCCACTTATCTGACGAGGTTAAAAAATGCTGGCGCAGTATTTGTAGGCCAAACCACAGCGAGTGAATTTGGTGGAATCAACTGTACTTCTACTAAGATAAACGGAATAACTAGAAATCCGTGGAATTTGGATAAAACCCCTGGAGGTTCCTCTGGAGGTTCCGCTGCTTCGATTGCAGCAGGATTGATACCTATTGCAACTGGTGGTGATGGCGGTGGCTCAATTAGAATCCCAGCGGGATTTACAAATTTGTTTGGACTAAAAGTTACTTACGGTAGAGTTCCCAAAGGTCCTAAGAGTGAAATTGGTGCTTTGACTGCCGTCTTGGGATGTTTGTCCAAGTCCGTGCGCGATACTGCTAGATTTCTCGACGTAACAAACGGATATGATACACGTGACACCCTGAGTTTGTCGAAGGTTGAAGGTTATGAGAAACATTTGGGAACACTTAATGTATCTGGTCTTAAAGTCGTTGTGACACCAAACTTCTTTGGAGCAGCATACGTAAATCCGGCAGTCGAAACTATGATCGAAGACTCAGCAGAAGTTTTAATTAAAAGCTGTAAATTAAATAAAGTTAATGTAAAAGTGTCTGATTTTCCAAAGCTTTCACTATCTTGGGCGATGTCTAATACCGTAGGGCTGTTCTCCGAGTTGGAGAATTTTTATCCAGACTGCGCTGATGATCTAACAGGTGAAATTAACTTTATATTAAACGTTGCATCTCACAACTACAACATTAAAACTGCTGCGCAGTCAGAAAAAGAGCGGAAAGATTTCAATGAGAAAATGGCAGATGTTTTCGACGAAGCAGACTTAATAATCACAGCCACTAATCCAGATACTGCCTTTGATGCTAGAGGACCAATGCCCACTAAAGTAGGACAAGTGGATTTAATAAAAGAATTTGGGTTTGAAAAAGCAATTGGGAATAACGGAGCACTGACGATACCCGCAAATATGTATGGTTGCCCTGCAATGTCTTTGCCAATAGGAACCTTGGAATCGATGCCTGTAGGTATGCAGGTAATTGCAAAACATAACTCGGAAGATATCTTGTTAGATTTGGCATATAGATTTGAAAAAACAAAGCCTTGGACTTTGATTTGTCCCAATTCCCCGGTTTAAAACTTAAAAGTATAGATTCGTATTTCATATCATATTTGGTTTTACCATAACAAAATTAATAGAGGTCATAAGTGGTTAACAGTTAACTTTATTGCAAGTAAGATTTAAGTTATTAAAGACGAAATAGTTCAACGGTAATTGGAACACTCAAGGCAATTTAGTACTGAAGACTTTTATTTCAAAAGATTCGATAAGCTGTTAAATATTCTGAGATTTGAAGCCCTTTGTAAGTGTTTTGAAGTGATGCGGTCAATAGCCTGAATACAGTTTAAATGTCACTTTAACCTTAGTAACTTCGACGATATTTCAATTAAATTTAAAAAGCCATTGCATAAATTTTATAATTAACTTATTTAAATACCGGTTTAATGATTTCTTTCAGAAAACAAAACAAAACTAACACTTTAAAAATAACCAAGTGGCCCATGTGGGTTTTGGGGTTTGCTGTCATGATCGACAGTATAGATCAATATATTGTAAGAGGGACCTCAAACCAGATTTCAAGTGCATTTAAGGTTCACGACTTCCAAATCGGTATTCTATTTTCAGCTTTTATCGTTGTGAACGGTCTAGCCACAATGCCAGCAAGTTATATTGGTGATCGGTGGAATAGATCAAGGTTAATGGCAATTACGATAGCGATTTGGTCGGTTATCAGCTCTCTGGGCGGTCTGGTTCCGTTAGGAGCCTTCTGGCTTTTGGTGGCCTTGAGAGGCGCATTGGGATTTGGTCAGGCAGTCTCAGATCCGTCAGGATCTAGTTTATTAGCAGACTATTACGGAATAAAAGAGAGAGGAAGAGCGTTTGCTATTCAACAGTGTTTACTTTACGTTGGATTGGGGGTAGGATTGGGGATTGGGTCATATTTTGGAACCCACTTCGGTTCACTTGGCTGGCGATTTGCATTTTTTGTTTCGATAGCACCCGGTCTACTAATCGCATTGTTTTGTTGGAGGTTGCCAGAGCCCAAAAGAGGTACTGCAGATCGGGCACATATCGTAGAGTCTTTGGAGATGGAAGTAAATAATGAAAAGACTCCACTGTTTCCGAACGGTGTTGGTGGTTTCTTCTCTGATATGTACAAAGGATTGAAAGGTGACATAAAGACTATTCTTAAAATACCCACTTTAAGGTATGCGTTAGTCGGAGTTTCCGCAATTCTTTTTGTGGTTACCGCAGTATCTACTTGGATGCCTACACTATACGAAAGACAGTATGGAATGTCTCAACAGTCTGCTAATTTGACATTTGCGACTATTGCAATATTGGCGGGTATTCCAGGTACGGTAATTGGCGGTTTTATGGCAGATAGATGGTTAAACAGGTTTTTAGGGGCAAGGGTGGTAATACCGGGCATATGTCTTCTTTTCAGCGGGTCGTTATTTATGATTTCATTCCTACCCTTGCCTTTTTACGCAGTCTTTTTACTTCAAATTTGCGCATTTTTCTCTGCAGCTTCGTCGGTCCCTGCACTTAGATCGGGCTTGTCTGATTCAGTTCCAGCCAATCTGAGAGGTACAGGGTTTGGCGCTTTTAATGTAGCTTCAATCGTTTTCGGATCGGCGGCGGCTCCAATAGTGACCTCGGCGGTTGCTACTCAGTTCGGAGGTAATTTTAGAGTTGCATTTAGTTTGCTTATGCCAGTAGCTTTCGTGGGGACGTTTTTTTTGCTGAGGGCAAGAAACCACATCGAACAAGATACCGCAAAGATTTTCGAAGCCATTACCGATGCCTTGCAGTCTAATTAGTTTAAATTATCATATCGGATTGGTACTTTATCTATAAGTTTTGTTGGCGACCTAAAGTCGACTATCCTACATGAGGCTTTAGGTTAATTAAAAACGTAGTCTATGAATTTAAATTGCAAATTGAGTTGCTGCTTGAAGATCTTGATCAACAGTCCAGAGTGTGGATAAATTGGATCCTGTTATATTTTGCCCAAGAAACTGGTAACGCCTGTAATTTTAAAACTTGCAAAACCGGGCTCCATATCTGTAGGTTGCCGTAGAAAGTGAAGATATAGTTATAACACTAGTGCCTTGTAATATAATTTTAATTAACATTTAACAGACTAAATTGCAATTTGTTGTGACTTTATTGTAAATAAATAAGATGGCAAAATGCTATCTTCATGTTAAAATATCCCATATGAAGGCAAATGAACAAGATATTTAAAGCTTGTTGATTGCCTTATTTTAAACTAATAACCAAATAGAGTCAATTTTCAATATAAAATTATTATAGAGCAAAAGTAAATAGCGAGGTAGTTGGATTATGTCAGATAGCCTTGAGATAAATCAATGGTTGAAGTCTGTATTAACCGCCGTATTAAAGCATCCGGCTTTAGCACTACCCGCAATTATTCAAGCAAAGCTTTTGGTACCAAATAACTGGATTAAAAAATATCCTTTTCTTCCACTACCCGATAAAAAGTGGATAAGGTTTCGAATGGAAACTGCTTACGGAGATCCGAACTATATTCCCGATCACGATGAAATTGCACAATTTTTGAGTTGGACCAAGGTAAGGTAAGTTTAAAGTGGCTAAAAATGGTAGTACTTAAAGAATCGACTTTAGCCCCGCAGTTAAATTGTGTAACCTATGATGAGCCAGGGCTTGGATCTGCATTGGTATTAAATTTGACTTACGAACCGCTAGGAATTGTTGCATCTAAACGAGCCATGCTGCTTTCTTTGGCCTATAAAGTTGAAGTGTTGCATACAACTGGCAGATATTTTAGGTCGGCTTCTTTTGAAATTCCCGAACCTTCTGTAGTAAAACTTCGTTATCGGATCAAAACTCCATATTTTTCGTCGATTGCATTAACTCGTAAGGCGGTATTCATAAGGGATAATCACAGATGTCAGTATTGCGGAGGACCAGCAGAAAGCATTGATCACGTCTTGCCGCGGTCAAAAGGTGGGAGCAATTCGTGGGATAACGTAGTTGCTGCATGTAAGAAATGTAATTTTAAGAAAAAAGATAGATTGATGCATGAAGTGGGCTATTCTTTGGCCAAACCCCCTGTGATTCCAAGGAATAGATGGATGTTGATGGGGGAGTTGTGTCACAGACAGGATTGGGAGCCGTACTTAAAGCACTTGCTGTCGCTAAATCCATAAATATACACAAAAGTCGACAATTAAGGTTAGCTACAACACTTTAAACTAACAATTAACTGTGGAGCATAAAAATAACAAACTTTAAAACAGTTACGGGCGAACCTAAAGAACTCGCAGAAAGATCTGTTCCTAGCGAAAAATTTGTCAGAACTCTTGAAGTTATTAAGATCCCTGCTCCTATGCTTGTGTTAGGTTCTTCCCAGCATATAAATACTTTCAACATAGATAAAATAAAATCTTTATCGATTCAGGATTTAACAGTAGTTAAGCGGCGAAGTGGAGGAGGGGCAGTATTAGCGATACCTGATAGTTTTTTTTGGTTTAATCTTTTGATTCCCGCAGAAGATAAATTATACGAACCAAATTTGACTAAGAGTTTCGATTGGCTAGGGCAGAAACTGTATCTAACTTTAAAAAAATTGAAATTTGGAACTGTTCAGGATTTAGAATCGGATTTAAGAGTAAATAAATCCAAACTGACTCATAACCCAGCTGGGAAGCTATGGTGTTTTATGGATTCGAATTATGGAGAAATATTTGTACAAGATAAGAAATTGGTTGGAATATCGCAGAGACGTACTAAATATGGATCTTGTTATTCAGTTGGAATAAATATTAAGTCGGAATTTGAAATAATGTGGTTGCTTACTCGGAGTTTGCTTACTCGGAGTTCAAATATTCAGTACTGTCTAGAAGAACCAGTTGGACACGAAGATAGTATTGTTTTTGAGTTTGAAAATAGAATCGCTGTTTTTGAAATGTTAGATACGGACTCATTTATTCAGTTATTTCTTGAAGAGCTAGATAGAAGATAACCTTGCTTTAAAATACGTAAATATCTGTGGTATGGCTAAAACTGTCAAAAAAAGTTGAATACACTTGATCAATCTATATTTTTCATGCAATTTGTTAATTGAGTTCGGATTATGTCGAAAGGTTTGATTTAGTTGGTAAACTACCTATCAAATAAGAGCTTACTGTAACGCTATAAATTATGGCAATGAAAGTTGAATTAATACTTGAGATGAGTTAAATAGAATACTCAGCATGCCAAACTGATGAACTAAATTTATATGTGAATCACCTGTTTTAATTTGGCAAAATTGGATGCTGATGCTAACTGTAATGAAGTTGATAAGTAATAGCTATGATATCAGTTAGGGATATTAATAAGTAGACTTGTTAATTCATAAAGGCTTTAAATTACAAAGGCTTTAAATTACAAAGGCTCTAAATTACAAAGGCTCTAAATTACAAAGGCTTTAAATTACTGAGGTCTTAAATTTGGCCAATATTTTGTCTCTGGTCGGTTTTACTCGGCGTTTATCTATGCTATATTACCAAAATCTACCAACGAAACATCTTTTGTATAAAACGCAGTTGAAAAGTGATATCTCCAGGATTACAGTAGTCATCATTAACCGAAAGCACAGTCAAAACGTGCTGACCAATTTCGACAGTAGTTTCAATCGTAAACCAATTAATTTGTTGAATTAAAAGCGACTAATTAACTTTTATAAAAATAGGCTTACAACCTGCTATATCGTTGTTAGGATATATATATAAATATATTAAAGATTGTGTACCCATAATATTTTAATTAATGGATATTTTAATTAATGGATATTTTAATTAATGGGACATAAAATTAGGTATATCAAATTTGGTTGCATAATAATTAGTAACTTAAAAATCAGGAAATTAATATGACATCAGTAGGAATAGGGCCTTATAAACTCGGTTGGAGCGACGCAGAAGACTATATATTTAAACCTAAAAAAGGTTTAAATGAGGACATAGTTAAAGAGATGTCGTTGATGAAAAAAGAGCCGGACTGGATGAGAGAGTTTCGGCTTAAAGCACTTTCGAGATTCGAGCAAAAGCCGATGATGAAGTGGTTTAGCGTTAATATGCCTAATTTAGATTTTAATGATATCTATTATTATATTAAGCCGACAGATAAGCAGGTAAACACATGGGACGAACTACCGGATTCGGTAAAGACAACCTATGAAAAACTGGGGATACCCGAAGCGGAACGAAAATACTTGGCGGGGGTAACAGCTCAATACGAGTCCGAAGTGGTATATCATCGAAATAGGGAAGATCTTGAAAAACAAGGTGTTATTTTTTGTGATATGGACACTGCGGTTCGAGAACATTCCGACCTTGTTAGAAGGTGGTTCGGGAAAATTATTCCGCCCAATGACAACAAATTTGCTGCACTCAATTCAGCAGTTTGGTCTGGAGGTTCATTTATTTATGTTCCTGAAAACGTAACCGTAGAGTTGCCACTTCAAGCATATTTCAGGATAAATGCAGAAAATATGGGTCAATTTGAAAGGACGCTTATTATTGCCGATAAGGGTGCAACTGTACATTATGTAGAAGGCTGTTCAGCCCCAATTTATTCATCGGACTCGCTGCACTCTGCTGTTGTAGAACTGGTTGCTCTTGAAGGTTCCAGGATAACCTATACTACCATTCAGAATTGGTCTAACAATGTGTATAATCTAGTGACTAAGAGAGCTCGAGCAGAAGCTGAAGCCAGGGTCGAGTGGATTGACGGCAATATTGGCTCAAGACTAACTATGAAATATCCTTCAGTGTATTTGATGGGACCTAAAGCTTCGGGAGAGGTTTTGTCGGTTGCGTATGCAGGAAGTGGTCAGCATCAAGACGCAGGAGCAAAAATGTACCACTATGCCAAAGAGACATCGTCGACGATTATCTCTAAGTCAATATCAAAAGATGGTGGGAAGACAACTTACAGAGGGTTGGTTCATGTGGAAGAAGGTTCTACGCATGCCAAGAGTTTCGTTCGTTGTGATGCACTGATACTGGATGAAATGTCAGTTTCGGAAACAAAACCGACCATGGAAGTAAATGAAAATGATGCATCGATTGGACATGAGGCTACTGTTTCAAAGATTGGTGACGACCAGCTTTTCTATCTTATGTCTCGCGGACTCAACGAACAGCAGGCGATGTCGATGATTGTAAACGGATTTATTGAACCAGTTACAAAAACTTTGCCGATGGAATATGCTGTGGAATGGAGTCGGTTAATAGAACTTCAGATGGAAGGCGCAATAGGCTAAGTTTTATCTTCGTCGGTATAGCTACCTGTCTTAGTATTTGTAGTTAACTGTTCTGGTGGTTCCACACTGTTTTGCATACCTGCTAAGTTTTCAAATTTTCTTAGGGTCGGTACAACTCTAGTGTCGTATGAACTTACTGCAGAGTTGAACATATCTACGCTCTGGTTAATAGACTTTCCGATTTTAAGAAAGTGATCGTTAAATTTAACAAGTCGGGTATGCAGCTCATTTGCTAGGGTACTTACTTGTTGGGCGTTTTTACTTAGGTCATCCTGTTTCCAACCGTAGGCTACGGCTTTTAATAGTGAAATTAAAGTTGTCGGTGTTGCCATAATGACCCGATCTTGTACGCCTTTTTCAATTAGATCGGGTTGACTGATTAGAGCTGAAGAAAATATTGCTTCACTTGGCATAAACATAACGACAAATTCTGGAGAGTTTTTAAATTGTGACCAGTAAGATTTAGATGACAGGTTGGTAATATGGCGTTCTACTTCTTTGGCGTGCTGTTTTAAAAGTTCATTTCTTTTAGCAGTATCTGTATTCTCTAGGGCCAACAGATAAGAGTTGAGCGGACATTTTGCGTCCACAACAATTATTGAATCGTTGGGAAGATGCACAACCATATCTGGTCTTATGTTGGCATCTGAATTAGTAACTGAAACTTGATTGTCAAAATCGCATTTTTCAACCATTCCAGCTAACTCGACAACACGCTTCAGTTGAATCTCCCCCCACTGTCCCCTAAAGCTGTTAGATGACAGTGCTGTCCGCAATTTAACGGTTTCTTGTACAAGTTCCTGCTGACTAAAGTCCATTGATCGTAACTGATTATACAGGTCGTTCATAGCTGAATTTCTGGAGCCTTCCAACATATTTATGTGATGTTCGAGCCTTGACATAAGTTGATTTGTGGCATTATTAAAAACACTGTCTATTACCTGCAGATTATTGTCTTGATTTTCGGTTGAATCTTTAGACTTAAGTAACCACAAAGCAGCAATAATTCCGATAGCAAATCCAATTGCCATTGCCACGATAGCTATTAAAGCAGTCACGCTCGCTCCTTTCAAGTGAATGTATTAAAACTGTAGTAATGTAGTCAACTATAACAGCAAAGTGCTTCAGTTTGGCGATGAACTTACAACTAATGAGACATTGTGTATTTGCACTATAAAGTAAAACTTACCATAATGCTTAGGTCATATGTCAAAATAGAGTAGCGATCTAGTTTTTTCAATTATTTTCAAAGTTGTAGAAGAATCACAGTTGATCAATTTGCACAACTTTCTCTGTCTAAATTAGGTTCAGTTACTACATGTTTGCGGTCTAGAATGTGTCTAGCCTATATCTGCTCGCACAGTTAGTTTTGTGTCAAATGAAATATAATCTCTGTCACAACGAGATCACAATGCTAATAGCTAGGGTCTTTATAGAACAAATACCTAAAAACTTAAGAAAGTTTATGAATCAAATGAAATTGTCCCAAATATTAAGATTGATTTTAATGTGTAAGAGGTCGCTTGGAAATTTTGGGCTAAATTGTGTATTTCTTACAATGTTACTTTCTTTGGTGTCGATAGCTACATTGGTTGTAGCTTACCCGAACGAGCCGGTTAGATTGCCAAGTAACATCGTAATGTCGAACATAGGGATGATGCCTTGCACCCTAAATACTGGAACAGTTACCGTAAACCATGATATGATGTTGAACCCAGGCTGTACCTACTATGAAAATTTCAATATAGTAACTTCCAATACCACTCTTAATTGCAGGGGTGCAACCATAGATGGGCTTTCTCAGATTGGAGTTGGAGCAGGTATCAAGATAAGCGACAGTGCTTATTCGAATATGGCAAATGTGAAGGTTGAAAACTGCAACGTGGAAGGTTTTATGGAAGGGATCTTGTCAACCAGAATAGGTTTTGAATCCCTTGGCTATGGCAAAGAGTATGTTAACTATCTGTCTAATATTTTAATAGAAAACAATACCGTGTCTTATACCGAAGGTGCTGGAATCTATGTTGATGGATATGTGACTCACGTCACCATATCGCAGAATATGATAAAAAATTGTGGAAGCACTGGTATTTATTTGGACTCGGGATCAAAATTCAATACTGTAACAAACAATATTATAGAACACAATGGATATTACGGTGTGTATCCAACCGGGCAGTTAGTTAATTATTCGGGAATTAGCGTTCGTTTATTTTCAACTGGCAGAGAGGGAATTGCCATAGACGGATCTTCATACAACACTATCGAGGATAATCAACTTACTGACAATTCCGCTGGTGGTGTATTTATTTATACTAATTGTGGTGAAGACGTTAACAGCGACCCTACCGCATGGTATCCACGCAGATACGGTTCTCACTACAATGTAATTGAAGATAACGACTTTACAGATAGCAGTTCGGGAGAAACGGGAGTGTGGATCGGCTCAAGGATGAGCCAAAACTTATATTTTATGGACTGTTCCAATCCAGCTTATTATTCAAAACCGCTTATATATTATTCACTAGACCGTGCTTCATCAAACACTGTTGAAAACAATGTTTTTAATAATTTTACTTATGGAGTTAGGGTTGAGGCAAATGGAGCAAATGTGTCTAACAACATATTTAATGGAAATAGCCCAACTGAATATGCGGTCATTGTGGGAACCCCTATAAGGACACAAGTATTGAACGAACCTGTGTCTGGATCGTATATTACAGACAACGAGTCTTATCTACCAAACGTCAGCCCTTACAGATTCCAGATAGGTCAGACGGAATCAACCTTTTATAATAACTATGACAATGACTCAGCTACTCAATGGTGTCAAGTAAGTGCAATTCCTTTCGATCCGATAATATTTTCTTATCTAATCGAGTCGGGCTCTGTTCCAGCTCCTACTACAGCTCCTCCAATTCCAATTTTGGGCGAACAGATGCCTTGTTTGGCACCCAGTTCTCCTTTGGGTCTTAAGGCAAATTATTTGAATGGATCCATAACTTTAAGTTGGAATCCGCCAGCTGAAACTGGGAGTTCGCCGGTGACTAGTTACACTATCTTTGATGCAATGGGAGCTAAATCAGGAGTATTTGTTGTAGCAGGGTCCACCTCGTTTGCTTCTCAAACTTTTACAATAAATGGACTCAACCTGTATCAGACTTTCTGTTTTTATGTCAAAGCGGAAAATTCGGTCGGACTGTCATCACAATCAAATGAAGTTTGCGTTTTTACTTCCCTAGTAGCCACTAAATCAAAGTCAGCTACTGAATCAGAATCTGCATTACCTGAAAAAAGTAATAAAACTGTTCAACCGGATATAAAAGAATACGGTGAACAAAATCTAAAAACTGGATCAACTTTGAAAAAGGCATCGAAAACAATAGGTTTAAATATTCACAACCTTACTTCGGGTAGTACCAAAACGGACACTAACCGAATGCAAAAAAAACATATCTTAACTTTAATAGACACTTTTGAAGGGTTTCCTCTCGGGATTTATAGATCGTTGTTGCATATTTTTTTAGATGACTAGTTATATTCATTTCGGAACTTATTTAGAGTTTTTAGACAAAGTAACATATCTGAGGGTGAGTTTCTTCAAATTAATTAACGTATCTGTACAAATTTACTTGTAGTGTCTTTAGATTTAATACTGGCATTCAAATCAACTGAATCGGGGGAATGTAAAATACGAACTGACCAAATTAATTACCTTCTGGCCACAAATCTTTAATGGAATTAGTTAAAATTAATTTATGCCAATGAATGAAGACTGTAAGAATTTTCAGTCGCGAACTTACAGTTCCGGTGAGGTAGCGAGATTTTGTATACTGGATCTTGCACCAGATGCACCATGGAGTTGTCCGGAAAACTGTCCGATGTATACAAAGCGTATGGCTGACATTGGATGGCAAAGGGGAACTCTAATTGAACCGAAGCTGGAAAGTCGTCCAGAACAGATTGATTCAAAAGATGCTGATGCGGTTCTAGATGCTGCCGAAGAGCTAGTTAATGAAGTTGGTCCGCAGGTTATTTCAGACTTTAACAAAAAGAAAGACAAGAGATTCGGTTTTAGAAAGAAGAAATAACCTTTACTAAATAGTAAAGGTTAGCTACCCTCGAACTTCGGTTCCCGCTTTTCAAAAAATGCACTGACAGCTTCAATCAAATCATTTGACATCAAATAAGCGGTGTTGTGCATAGCGACATCTTCTAAACCTCTGGATACCTCTTCAGCTAGGAAAGAAGTCACAGTTTTTTTAATACCTTTTACAGCCAAAGGAGAGTTTGAGGCAATCTGTTTTGCAACCGAAACTGCATAATCCATAGCATCTTCATAATCTTTGCCTACATAATTAATTAAACCAATGGCTTTTGCGTACTCAGCGTCAATGTCTTTTCCGGTAAAAGCGAGTTCGTTTAGATGTCCGATTGAAATGATCTTGGGAAGTCTTTGAAGTGTTCCTAGGTCTGCGACCATTGCCATTTTGACTTCTCTGATTGAATAGATCGAATTTTGAGTACCGATTCTTATGTCGCAAGCAGATATCAGGTCAATGCCTCCTCCTAGGCAGTAACCTTGGATCACCGCAATGACAGGTTTTAAACATTGTTCTAGGCTAGATATCGAATTTTGAAGAAATTTTATGTTTTCGTAAAATTTCTTAAGATTAGTTGCTTGAGACGTCTTTTTCGACGGAGATGAGTTATTTGAAGTTTCCGACGTAAGTTCACCAAGCGAGCTTAAGTCCAATCCAGCACTGAAGTTGTCTCCTTTGGCGGTCAAAATGATTGCCCTGATTTCTTCAGAGTTGTCTAGATATTTGATAGCTTTGGGGAGGTTATTAAAAAAGTTCATATTCATCGCATTTTTCTTTTCGGGTCTGTTTACCCGAAGGATCGCAATATTATCGTCTAATTCAATTTCAAAACCGTTAAAGCTACTATTTTCATTATTTTGAGGTTCCATTGAATCTATTTTAGTTTTAGAAATACGTGAACTTAATCAAAGCCTACAATGTTAAAATTTATATTAAATATTTGATTTCATAGTTGAGGTTGGGTTCTGAGCGATACATTAATAGATAAGATTAAGGCGGCTGTCGACGGCTCTGATGCAGTTAGCTGGATTAAAGAGTTTAGAAAAGATAGCTGCTCAAAATTAGAAAATGCTAAGTTGCCGACCTTAGAGTCTGAGGTATTTAAATTTTCCAAAATCCCAGAAGTCGAGCTGACCGAATTTGAGGTGCAAAAATCTGTTGGGAAGACAAGCCTTACTGAAATAGAGAAACTATTAGCACAGCTTAACTACTCGCCAATTCAGGAACTGATTGATATCGGAGCGGTTGTAGTGATAACTTCTGACGGGAAGGTCTCAGATATTATTGACAGGTCAAATAGCACGATCGTTTGTCAGAGTTCTGCGGGAAGTTTGCCTATAGATGTTACTGATAAACGCTTAGAGGAAACGGCATCTTATTTTGATTTACTTCATGGGAGCCTGATTGAAGATCTACTGTATGTTAGTTGCCCCAAGAATTCTAATATTGATAAGCCAGTGGTTATAGTTCACTTAGTTCGTGCGGAAAAATCTTTTATTGCACCTTTAGTTGTTGTCAAAGCAGGAGAGAATTCTGCGATCAGAGTTTGTGAGGTGTTTATATCTGAGGTTAACGACTCTTTTGTGATTCCAGTAACGTTGATTAATTTAGAGAAAAGCAGCAGAGTAAGTCATTTTAGATATCAACTGTTGTCACTTCAAAACATATTTGTGGCACTTCAACTGAGCGAACAGGACGAAAATTCGCAACTGAGCAGCTTGTATCTTTCAGTTGGAAGCAAAATAGGAAGAATGAGAATAGATTCAGTTTTAAATGGGGCTGGTTCCGAAGCTCGCCTTGCTTCTGTAGGACACGGTAGATTTGACCAGAAGCTTGACTTAAGGACTAAACAGGATCATATCGGGCAGAGATCAATCTCTAGGATGACTTCGGCGATTGTCTTGGGAGGTAATGCCGAAAGCGTGACTACAGGTTTGGTTAAAATGCGAAAGGGTGCCAAAAGATCCGAAGCAATTCAGTCTAATAAAAATTTGCTGGTTTCTTCTGGTGCTAATGCAGAATCCGTACCGAACTTGGATATTTTAGAAAACGATGTGCGATGTGATCATGCTTCGTCGGTGGGTCCTATCGATTTAGACCAAGTTCATTATTTGGAGTCCAGGGGAGTTGAGACGAGAACGGCGAAGAAACTCATAATTAAAGGTTTCCTAAATTCAACCTTGGAGAGCTTGCCGAGTTCAAGCGAAACTCGGGTTGCTGGAGCGTTAATTCAGGGCTTGCCTGATTAACAGGTTAAGAAAATGGAAATTTCATGAGCAATTTTGTTGAACTAGCCAAACTAGATGACCTTAAAAATAATGGAGCTAGTAAAGTTTCGATTGACGGTCATACTCTGGCGGTCGTTAGGTTCGATTCTGATGTGTATATACTAGACGACAGATGTTCTCATCAAAACTATTCGCTTTCAGATGGTGTAGCCGACAGAGACGAACTGACCTTGGAATGCATAAAGCATGGCTCTACATTTTCACTTTTGGACGGTAACCCAACTTGTTTACCAGCAACTAGGCCTGTTAGGGTGTACGAAATAAAAGTTGATAATAACACCGTGTATGTGAATTTGGGAGATAGTTAGATGGGATTGGAACTTAATATTCAGAGTTTAAACGTTGAAGTATCTGGGAAGCAAGTTTTGACCGGGTTAAATCTTAAAATAAAACAGGGTGAAATTCATGCCATTATGGGTCCGAATGGTTCGGGAAAGTCCACTTTGGCTTCGTCGATATTAAAAAGACCTGGTTATGTGATTACTTCAGGTTCAATCTTTCTTGACGAAACCGAAATTACAGATAAATCGGCTTACGAGATTGCTAAATTGAAGCTTTTTGTTTCAACTCAAAATCCAATCGATGTTCCGGGTGTAAGCGTAATGGACCTCTTAAGAAATTCGACAACCACAGACAAGTCTGAAGCTGAGATCATGCAGTTAGCTGAATTGTTATCAATAAAAGGTGATATGTTAAACCGAGGTTTGAATGTGGAACTTTCCGGAGGGGAAAAAAAGAGATTAGATATTCTTCAAATGCTGGCATTGGAGCCTGCTGTATGTATTTTAGACGAGTTGGATTCCGGTCTTGATGTCGACGCTTTAGATGAGTTGGCCAAATTAGTTTATGATCTTTCTGCTGTAACTTCAATGACTGTCTTAGTTATTACTCATTATGCGAGAATATTAAAGGTACTAAAACCCAGTAGTATTCACGTGCTCCAGCAAGGTAAAATAGTGAAAACCGGTGATTTTTCCTTAGCAGAAGAGCTTGAAGTAACTGGTTACGAAAAGTTTTAGTAACCAAAATTTTCAACTAAAACACTATTAGGCGGTAACCTATTTTTGAAAACGTTGTTTATGAGTGTATTTGTATTAATTATTTCGGTTGTAAGTGTTATAAGTTAAGTAACGGAAAGTCAAGTACAAATCGCTTAAGATTAACGGTTCTTCGCATTTTAATGGGGACTATGTATGCAATAATTCCTCGGATATGTATTCACGATGCAAACTGCTGATATGGCAATTAGTTGGAAATTCTTGGGTTGAGTTGCCGGGATTTAGTTCAAGTCTTGGAATTCCAGATGTCTTTAGTATTAATCGGGGAAATGAATTGATTGCATTGCCACTAAATGACCATCTTGTTCCAACGTGGACTTATTCTGGTGGTAGTTGGGTTGATATAAATCCAAAATTTAGCTTTGGTGAAAATAGTGGAAGCTTACCACAATTCTTGGTCGCTTATACAGGTTCAAAATGCAACGAAGTAATGTTGTTGAATGACATTGCACTAAATCATAGGAAAACATTGTCATTTAGAACTTTTGTTTGGAAGAATAATTTGTGGAAATCGTTTGTAATATCGGATCAGTCAAATTCAAACGTTGGTTTTATGATCGAGAATGGATCCACTGCTGCGGAACTACCTGGTAAAGACGGTGTAGTAGTGATTGGTCCATCAAGTAATTCGCCATCTCATATTGGTATGGCAGTATATAAATGCTAATTTATTTATTCAATAAATATGTGAGTAAAGTTTGAAAACGCTTCTGACAGCCAAGTGGCAAAAGTAGATGCCATGGTGCCTGCTACACCTTATTATCGGATTATCAGACTATCAGAAAAGAAAATACTTGATAATAATGGTCGAGACTGGTAATTACAGAATAAATGATGCAGACTCTTCATTGAAGAATTCAGATTTCATTCTTACTCGTACGATAGAAATAAGTTTGTTTGAGAGTTAAAAGGCTCAGTTCAGTCTGTTACATATATAATGCCATCTGAAATAGCGAGATTTAGCTGTGTTAAGTTTGACGAAGCTGGACCTGATATAACTTGTCCAGTACTTAAGTCAAATTGTGATCCGTGACAAGGGCACTGAAAAATGGACTGTGACAGGTAGGGCTGAACCGTACATCCGGCATGAGGACACACAGCGTCAAAGGCAACAAATTTATTTGAAGAGAGGTGTAGAACATATGCAGGATCGCCCGAGATTGGGTCTGTAAAAGCCGCAATTTTTCCGATGGCTACCTGAGATGCTGGTCCAATCTCGGAACCAGAAACTGTCGTCTGAGGGGTTTGCGTAGGCGTAGAAGTACTTGGTGACGTTGATCCAGTACCAGTTGAACTCGGGGCATGTGATTGATTAGAAAGATTTAAAGTGTTGGATGTCTGAGGCGGTGTATTGCTGGACATTAATCGACCGAATATGAATGAACCACCCGCAATCAAAAGAGCTCCTACAGCCGTATAGACTGTGCTTGAAGTCAAAAATCTTCGTCGATCTAAATCTATCTGTCTGCTTCTGTACCTGATGTTTGAGCTCTTATTTATATTATTGGCATAGTTGATTAAATAGGTTTCCAAAGAAAATAGATTTTGACGTCCCGCAATTATAAGTGGGATCCATGCGAAGAAAAAGGTAGCGGGTCAATTTGACAACAATCCCACCATCTGCGGTTGTAGCACTTAAATTGTATAATAATAACAAGATATAAATGGTCCACTGCATAAATAGCCAACTAGAAGATACAATGATAAGAACTTTTAAATATCCACTTTATCCAACTAAAAACCAAGTAGTTAAGTTAAATCACCTGCTTGCAACTCAGTGCGAACTGTATAACGCTGTACTAGAAGAAAGAATAGGACTCTATAAATGGAATAAGAAATCAGTGTCTTATTTTGACCAATGTAAAACACTGTCTCAATTAAAAGAAGTTAGACCAGATATTACTCAATATGGTATAACTGTAAACAGAGGAACGCTACAAAGACTAGATAGAGCTTTTAAGTCTTTTTACAGAAGATGTAAAACAGGTCAAAAAGCAGGGTTTCCAAGGTTTAAGTCTTTAAGTAGATGGGATTCCGTTGAATACATGGATAAATCTGGATGGACGATAAAAGAACCTGAAAAAAGAATAAAACTGTTAGGTATTGGAGATATTAAAGTAAAATTCACCAGAAAACTAAAAGGTCTACCTAAAAATATAGTCATAAAGAAGGTAAATGATAAAAAATGGTATATTTCTATAGTTTGTACAGATATTACCCCTGAGATATTACCTCAAACCAAGAACGAAGTAGGAATTGATTTAGGGGTAGTAAATCAGGTTACTTTAAGTAATGGAACCTTAATAGAGGGTCAGCGATTGCTACAGAAAAGCCAAGACAAGTTAACATATCACAGCCAAAAGTTAGCTAAATGCAAAAAAGGTTCAAATAGAAGAAAAAAGGTTAAACAAAACCTATCTACTGTTCATAGGAAAATAACTAACCAGAGAAAAGATTTTAATCATAAAATAAGTAGAGAATTAATAAACAACTTTGATTTAATAGTTCACGAAGATTTAAATATTAAAAATATGTCTAAATCCAATAAAGGAACTGTAGACAATCCAGGAATTAATAGACAACAAAAGAAAGGTTTAAATAGATCAATATTAGATGCAGGCTGGAGTCAATTACTTCAATTCATGTACTATAAAGCGGAAGAAGCTGATAGAACAATTATTGCAGTAAATCCACAATATACATCACAAAAGTGTTCACAGTGTAAATATATTTCAAAACAGAACCGAACAACTCAAAACAAGTTTAAATGCATACAATGTGGATATTTAGAAAATGCTGATATAAATGCAGCTAACAATATTTTAGAGGCCGGTAGGGCCTTACAGGATAGAACAGATTTGTCTGTTTTAGAATGTGTAGGATCAAATTGACCCACTACCAAGAAAAACACTATATCTGATCCAGTAAAGTATGGATTTGAATGAAAGCTAACAGTCAAAAATAGCGACAAAGATATCAATAAGCCTCCAACGGCGGCGATTCTTGAAAAAAGTCCGATTATAGTACCAATTCCTACTGACAACTCAGCTAGTGCAATTATAAAACCGATAAGACCCGCATAAGAGTGAAGTGGAATGAGAAAAGAACCGATGGGAGAATGATGCGAATATGCTTTAAACTGTTGTTGAATTGAGATCGGACTGTTGGGATTAAAAAATGCTGGGTTGGCCAATTTTTGTAGTCCCGCAAATATGAAAGTAATCCCTAAAAAGACCCTTAGCGGTAGAATTGAGTAATCAAAACGGTCATATCCTTGACGATTTTGTGATCGCTCTTTAGTATCTGACAATTTATAGATATCATAGTTAGAATCTGACATATCACTCTATTGTAGTAAATCATTATTGATAAAGGCATTCACTGAACTACCAAAAAGTTAATGAATGTGGTAAATAAATTCGCTAGCTCAATTTTTACACAACAAAGTTTTACACAATATAATTAGGTATTTTATTTTCGTATATACGATAGGAACTAATTGAACAGTTAGGTTGATTAAAATTTATTCGTACCATGAAACCAGTAAGCGACAAATTTAATAAAATACAGTCAATAGCAAAAAAGGCTTTTTCGGACCTATTCGATCAAAAAAGTGCTTTTGGGAGACTCGCTTTACTACATATGCTGATGTCTGCTGGCGATACTCTGGTAACAATTTCATTAGCTGGTTCACTCTTTTTTTCTATTTCTCCCACGGCTGCAAGAAGCCATGTAATTTTGTACTTGATAATTACAATGACACCCTTTTCGGTGGTGGCCCCGTTCTTAGGAGGATTGTTGGATCAAAGCAGGACTATGAGAAAAGGTCTTGTGTTGCTGTCTGCACTGAGCAGAGCTATTATATGTTTTTTTATGGCAGCCAATATAAACTCGCTTCTGTTGTTCCCGCTGGCATTTTTATATTTGGTGGCTTCAAAAATTTACATTGTCACCCGAGGTGCTTTGGTAAGTGAGACGATAAGCGGGGAATCAGATTTAGCGACGGTTAACGCAAGACTTGCATTTCTGGCGGGGATTGCTGGAGTAGTGGTGTCCCCCGTGGGAGCGGGTATTTTGAAACTTTTTGGCTCGCAATGGGATTTGAGGGTTGATATATTGCTATTTTTAATTGGAATTGGTGCTGGACTGAGGCTTACGAAAACGATATACCCCAGAAGGCGGGAAATTACTAAAAGACAAACCTACTTTAAAAAGTATTCGGAAAAACCACAGATCAAGGGACTTTGGAACTCTCCCAGAGGTTTTTTAGCACTTTCGGCAATGTCAGTTCTTAGGGCTTCGGTCGGATTTTTGATATTTTTTTTGGCGTTTTATTTAAGACGTGAAAATGCGTCACTTTGGATATACGGTTTGATTTTGACTTGTTCTGCCGTCGGTTCTATGATTGGTAATATATCGGTCCCACGATTGCGAAGGTTGCTTACTGAAGAGTATATAGTCTTGGTTGCTTTGATAACTGTTTGTATATTTTCGCTTATCATTGCATTTATCGGGGGACTTTTAATCAATGCTCTGTTGGCTTTTGTAGTAGCTGTCATGGTAGCTATTGCCAGACCTTCTTTGGACTCTATTGTTCAGCACCAAGTTCCGATTTTAGAGCAAGGTAAAGCATTTGCCAGAATCGAAACTCAATTGCAATTGGTATGGGTTCTCGGTGCCATCATACCAGTTATCTTTGCACTACCGTTAGTTGCTGGTCAGTTAATTTTAGCCGGGGTTACTGGAATCGGCGCAGCGTCTTATTTCTCTTCGAAGCTGGCTTTGGATCGTACAAAGCATTGATTTTATACTATTTTTAGTTTTTATGAGTTAATAAATTAGTTTTTATGAGTTAATAAATTAAATATTTGACCATCTATTGGAATTTAACTACTGGCTATAACAGATGATCTCAATTCATCGGTCAGACATTCAGTCTTTTTTCAAGTTCATTTAGTTGATTTTTAAGTTCTTTTGGAAGTCGGTTTGCAAACTTGGCGTAATGTTCTTTAATGAGTGGAATCTCTTGTTTCCACTCTTCGACATCAACTTTAAGAAGCTCATCCATATCTTCATCAAGAACTGATAATCCGTCAAGAGATAGGTCTTGTTTGTCGGGAACATACCCTATGGGGGTTTCGATTGCGTCGACCTTACCGATAATACGATTAAATACCCACTCTAATACTCTTGAATTTTCACCATAGCCTGGCCACAGCCATTTTCCATTTTTATCTTTTCTGAACCAGTTAACGTAAAAGATTTTAGGGAGTTTTTCGGTATCCGTCCTATCTTTCATAGAGAGCCAGTGTGAAAAGTAATCTGCCATGTTGTAGCCACAGAACGGTAACATTGCAAATGGGTCACGCCTTAAAACTCCAGATACACCTTTTGCTGCAGCTGTTGTTTCCGAAGACATAATAGAACCTAAAAATACACCGTGGTCCCATGATCTGGATTGATGAATTAGAGGTACAACCGAAGACCTTCGACCTCCGAATAAGATTGCTGCGATCGGTACACCGCTTGGATCTTCCCATTCTGGGGCTATCGCAGGGTCCTGTGCAGCTGAAACTGTAAATCGTGAGTTTGGATGTGCCCCAGGTGTTTTTGAAGATGGAGTCCAGTCATTTCCCTTCCAGTCAGTTAGATGTTCAGGAAGTTCTTCTGTCATGCCCTCCCACCAAACATCTCCGTCGTCCGTTAAAGCTGTATTGGTAAATATTGTGTTTTCTTTTACAGTAAGCATAGCGTTGGGATTTGTTTCAAAGTTGGTTCCTGGTGCAACTCCGAAGAACCCAGCTTCTGGATTAATTGCTCTTAATTCACCGTCGGGACCCAATTTCATCCAACAGATATCGTCTCCGATAGTCTCTACTTTCCAGTCTTTTAGAGTCGGCACAAGCATCGCTAGATTAGTTTTACCACAAGCAGAAGGAAAAGCACCAGTTATGTATTTAACTTCACCTTCAGGGGAGGTAAGTTTAAGGATAAGCATATGCTCTGCTAACCAGCCCTCGTCTCTAGCCATAACAGACGCAATTCTCAGCGCATAGCACTTTTTGCCCAATAAGGCGTTTCCACCGTATCCAGAACCGTATGACATAATTTCCCGAGTTTCAGGGAAATGAACTATGTAGGTATTTTCTGGGTCACACGGCCATGGTACATCACTTTGTCCGTCTTCTAAAGGAGCTCCGACTGAATGCAGACAGGGAACAAAATCACCGTCAACTCCGAGATAGTCCAAAACTTGTTGCCCCATTCTTGTCATTATCCTAAGAGATGCTGCCACATATGGAGAGTCTGTTATCTCTACACCTAATTGAGAAATTGGAGAACCAAGGGGACCCATGGAAAAAGGGACAACGTACATAGTTCTATTTTTCATAGAGCCACTATATAGGGAATTTAACGTTTGTCGCATATCATCAGGATCTCTCCAGTTGTTGGTAGGTCCCGCATCGATTTCATTTTTTGAACAGATAAATGTTCTTTCTTCTACTCTTGCCACATCGGAGGGGTCTGACCTTGCCAAATACGAATTCGGTCGTTTTGCTTCCGATAGTTTAACGAAAGTCTTGTTCTCAATTAAGAGCTGACAGAGCCTTTCATACTCCTCAGCTGACCCATCGCACCAAACTACCTCTTTCGGCTGCGTTAATTTGGTAATGTCGTTAACCCAGTCGAGTAGTTTTTCATTTTTAGTTGGAATCTCCGTTGACATATTTGGACCTCGCTTGTTAAAGTTTTTAGTTACATTCCTGACTGTTGAGCCAAACGTTTCTAAGTAGTTCCTGATTAACTACTTATTCACCAATGCAAGTAATTTAAGTTTAAATGGTTAACACTGTTTTATGATGGTTAGCCTTACTTAATATCACTAAAATAGATTGACTGTATCAAACTTATCAAATTTTTTAACTAAATAATCATTTTAATACAATTTGTCCTAAATCCAAGAAAAAAATTTTATGTTCTATGATTTACCACGCTAAGTGAAGATTAAAAAATTGACTAATAACGATTAGTCTATTTTTGGTTACTAGAAGAATAAGGTACTACCTTTTATTGAGTTATTATTTAAGAAGATGTCAAAAGATTATTATCAGAATAAAGACACCTATTTGATAGTGGATAACTTAGTCATGGGTTGTATTTGAACGAGAAAGAATTGTTGGACTGGTTGAAGTCCGAATCTGTAAAAAAGCAAGGGTCATATTTTATAGGTGATGATGCTGCCTTCCTGCAAGACTTTGAGAATTTGTATATAACTACTGACTCACTGGTTGAAGATGTTCATTTCGTCAGAGATGTTTTTAGTATGTATGATTTATGTTATCGTGCAGTTAGTACTAGTCTCAGCGATCTCGCTGCTATGGCCACTAAACCTAAATATATATTGGTTTCGTTGGCAGCACCAGATGATTTTAATATTAAAGAGTTTTTCGTAGATCTACTTGAAATATCGAATAAATTTGAAGTTACACTTGTCGGGGGCGACATCAGCAATTCAAAGCTGGTGTTCATAAACGTGACTGCCATCGGAAGCGATCTAGGTTTTGGGGAATTTGGAAGTAATAAGAAATTTGACAAATATTTCGGCAGATCTGATCACATTTCGTTAATGGAGAACCTGAAAGAAAATCAGGATATTTTTGTAACAGGTCCACTCGGACTAAGCGACAGGGGGTTGAAGCTTCTAAATAACTTAAATGAAACTGTTGCTAAAAGTACCTATAAAACTGAATATACCACCAGTTTTGATAAAAGATTCGATAGATCTTCAGAGAGGGTAAAGACATTATCAAAATATTTGACTGAGTTTGAGCGTGACTGCCTAATCAAATACCTACGACCAGAAGCAAAGATAAAAGAAGCGATTATCGCAAAGTCGTGCGGAGCTGAAGCAATAACGGACATATCCGATTCTCTTGCCTATAGCTTAGAAAGTATCTCAAAAGCTTCGGGGGTTGGAATTGTGCTCGTAGAAGTGCCAAAAGTTGTCTCAATTAGCAGTTCTGACGCATTATATAAAGGTGAAGATTATGAGATTGTCTTCTCGATCGATCATAAAAAAACCGACTTACTATTTCAAGAATTTAAAGCTAATGATCTGCAAACCCCGATTTATCTAGGTTATAGTGATCCCAATGTTAAAGGGGTACTGCTTAATGGTAGAAATATTGATCCCAAAGGATTTGAGCATAAATTTAGTTAATTTGTTATTTTTATTTCTTTCAAATTGAATTATTGGATTGTTTTTGCTAAACATTTATAATCAGTAATATTAAAATTTAGGGGTATAAATTGAAACTTAGTCTAAAATCAACGTTTAAGTTCACAGTTTTAACAACGATAATAGTTATGGTTACCGTATCTAATATTCTATGGAGAACTGAAAAATTAGTTGGGGCAACAGTTGTATCAAATTCGTCTTCTACTTCATCAAGTACTCAGATTAATTATAACGTAGGACCTGAAAAACTAACCGCTAACGTAAACGTCAGTGATGTTGGCAAACCAATCAATGAAGATGTCTTGGGTGTCAATCAGTTATCAGCTCCACAAGATGTTCCCTTAATGAAAGAGCTTGGGGTGCAATTTGCTAGAGTTGACGCATCGCTTGAAGGTTCGTTTGATTCCGTCAATTCCTATAACTGTCAAACTGGAGTCTGGTCAAGTGCTCTTTTAAGTTCAAGAGTTAAGTTGGTTCAGTCCGCTGGTGCACAAGTTCAGCTAATAATTGACTATTCGCCGAAGTGTTTGGAACAAGAAATAAATAATCAGGTTCCATCTAATAATTATGGACCACCCGATTTGGGTAGTGATTTGCCAAAGTGGGAATCTTTGATTTCTCAAGTCGGAACTTGGGCGATAGAACACAACATAAGATATTTTGAAGTTTGGAATGAACCAGACTGGCAGTTTTTTAGCGGTAATGTACAGCAGTACAACCAGTTATATCAGAACACGGTAATTCCGCTGGAGAAAGACGCCCAGAAGCTGAACACCAAAATATATGTGGGAGGTCCAGCAATGGCGGATGTTCTTGATCAAATTGATAGTACCTTTTTAACTCAGTTTTTAAATTTTGTATCTGCTAATAAATTACCCTTGGATTTCGTATCTTGGCACACTTATGCAAACGATCCCAATGCCGGACTGGCATCTTGGGCACCAAATGGTCTTTGCCTTACCAATCACGTGCAAACAGCAAAGATACCCTGTTATTATACACCTCAAATGTCATCTGCGATATATAAGACCGAAGTAGAGCAAGTAAAATCTATTTTGTCTAAGTATCCGAAGTATCACCCACAGCTTTGGCTGGATGAGTGGAACTTTGATGCCGAATCGGATCCTCGTATGAATACTCCTTACGCATCCGCATTTTTAATATCTGCAATTGAAAAGGCAACAGGAGCCGGGGTTAATGTTATGGAGTGGTACAACACCGCAGATTCGCCGAATCAAAACTATCAGGGATCTGGTCTTTTAAATCAAAGTTACCAACCAAAACCGTCTTATCTAGGATTTCAGCTTTGGCATATGATGGAAGGAAATGTAGTCAAAGTCGTTCAACACGTAACTAAAGCAAATCAGTATCAGCACGGTAGTGTATATGTTACAAAGAGTTCAGGCGGAAACTTAAATCTCTTGGTAAATAACTATGTTTCATACGATACTTCTGGAAACTTTGGTTCCTCTCCGACATCGGCAAATTCCTTAAGTAGTAGTATCGAAATTAACGGTCTGGTTGCAGGTTCATCTTATTTGGAAGTTACCCATACTATAGGTTTAACAAACCGAACGAGTTATGTGATAAGTAGTAAAAAAGTAGTTGCCGATGGGAATGGTAACCTGAAGTTAAATTTAACATCACAGGAAGAAACTACCTCAATGATAACATTGGAGCCGATCAAGTCTCAAAGTTTATCGGGCAGTTCAAGTAACAATACCGACTGGCTTACCATTCTTTTGATTGTTGTTATCATTCTCATAATAGTTACCTTGGTTTTAGCGATTAAGCGCAACAAAAACGTTAAAGCACAAAACACTTAGAATAATAAGTTTTAGATCGGCTCTATACTTATTACAGATTGTCTTCAAATCTTAAAATCTATCCAGTACCTGAGCTTGTGGCATTTATGCCGTATGTGCAGACGCTCGATGAATTGTTAGGCCAACAGTTGGAAGTAGCGCTACCTATCGTAGGAGCATTTCTTATCAATAATGAATAAGGTGGTGCCAAGTCCACTCCATCTGGTTCATTTAGATAACCATTTGTAGATCCGGCCACTCCTTTATGACCGTACTGCCACACTATAGTGTTGGTGGTTGGATTTATTACAATGACCCTATCGTTATAGTCATCATTGCACAAAATGTATCCATTAGTGGGAATTGGTTCACAGAGAGAGGGATGGTTTAGCTGACCGTCAGCGGTCGTCGGGGTGTATTTCCATAGTAGCTGACCTTGTTGATTAAATTTGATTAGCTGACCAGCGGTGGAGTAATCTACGGTTAAATAGACTCCTGGTGAAACTTCATTCGTGTCAGAAGGATAAACGATCCCAGGGGGGTGCGTAGACCAAAGGATTTGACCGCTCGGAGTCATTTCGTCTACCCAGTCCCCATTTATTTCAGTGATCAAAAAGTTGCCGTCAGTCAATGGGAAAGCACCGTTAGGGCTACCGAATCTATATGGTGGGTTGTGGTAACAGTAGTGAGTTAGTAAACCTATTCGTTTGAAAGGCACCTGACTTCCGACTTTAAGAAAGTTTACAGAACAGTTTTTAATATCTCCAAAAATAACATAGTTATTGGGTAACAACAATGCGTCATCCGGGTTGTCGACTTGGTTCGGACCCGAACCTCCCACCTCAGGCGTTCCATATCTCCAGATAAACTGTTTTGTTGCAATATTAACAAGCGAAATCATCTGGTGGTCTTCTTGTGTGACTATTATATCTTTTCCGTTCGATGTAAAAAAAGCGTCATCGGGATTAGTAAGTGAAAGGCTCCATACTATCTGACCTGCAGGAGTTACGATAAGTATCTGATTGCCACTATCATCGGCAATTAGCACATCACTCGGTAGAACTGATGGATCCGATCCAGCTTTTAGATTTGGACCCGCCGTTACCGAAGTTCCAGCAGGGTTAGGAAATGGGAGGCTAAATTTACTTAATTGCGAAGGCGTGGTATTTTTAGTTGTCAAAGACTTAACTGTTGTATTTGAAGATTGCGAACCAGTAGTGTGTGATTTAGAGTTAGCTGAAGTAGGGCTATTAGAAGATGATTTTGAAGATATTACATAAATTGCTACAATGATGAACGCAATCAGCAAGACAACAACTACCCCAGACCCAGTTTTATTTCTATTTCGTGAATACATACTTTATTGATTGTAGTATGTCTCGATTAAATTTTAACATCAACAATGCAAATTTCATTGCTTAGCTGCAAAGATGTGTGGATCAGAAATTAAATGTTCACTTTTTGTGAACTTTATCATAAAAAATAAAAAATTAGATTTATGCTCTGAAGGATAACGGAGTGCTAATAAGCGTAACGAGGGTTATTTCGAATTCATAGAAAATGGCTTAAGGGTGTAATCGTGCGACTGACTGTTTTGTGCGAGTTACATTTTGAATTTGAATTTGATTCCAATAGTAGTAAGGTTGCAATAAAGACTTCAATTCACGGCTTAGCTATATTTAAAACTGACAACTCGATTGCTGACAACTCTATAATTGGCAGTTCTATTGTCGACAGTTCTATTATCGACAGTTCTATTATCGACAGTTCTATTATCGACAGCAACGTAATTTATTTTAATCCCCAACTTCTTTTTTGGAAGTCAAAGATTTAGAATATCCTAAAACAGTATAGATAGTTGCAAAAAAAGTTAAAGGAATTAATAAGCTTAAAGTATCGAGTGGCCAATACGAGCCTTGAGGAGCGGTAAAATAAATCGTTAAAAAAATAATGATTGCCAAAGCAGTTGGGATCATGCTAAAAGCAAGTATTTTTGGGTAATGTTTCGCCTCGGTTCTCATTGTCGAGATTGCGGAAATTAAATCTTTGAATGGGCTTGTAGCCATTTTTATATTTTAATTTAAGATTGATTCTATAGGTTGTCGAATGCTAAAAAATCGATGAGGTGGTGCGCTTTTTTTAAGATGAATTTGGAAATTATACTAGCTCAAGTAATAAAAAAATGAAAAGTTTGAAGGCTTATTCATCAGATGAAAACCATCTGCCGAATCGGTCCAGAGATTCTAGAGTTACAAGACTTAGATTGACAAAGTTGGGCGATCAAAAACTTACTTCTTTGTCTCAATTGCATTTAGAAGAACTAAAATGGTTGTCAACTAATATTTATTCAATTTGGAACGACCAGGATGATGTGATTCAAGCTGATAAAGTAATTGCAGGGAGAAAAGGTGCAGCAAGTGACGATATAGTTAAAAACAGCTTTTTAGACAAAGTATCGAGTAAGAAGTCAGTCAGTTTTGAACTGATTCGGGTGTATGAAAAAACAAAATTTACTGCAGATCAATGCGTACTGATTGACGGACTGTGGCCTAGAGGAATTTCCAAAAAAGAATCGCCGTTTAGCCTCTGGTGTAAATCTTTAGCTCCCAGCAAAGAACTTCGCACTTACTATGGCCATGACCCAAAAAAATATAAGAAGTTCTGTACGTTATATTTGGAAGAACTAAACAGTCACGATAATAAAGCAGATATCGACACAATTCTGGATAAAGCAACAAATTCAACCGTTGCACTTATGACAGCTACAAAGGACCTTAAATTGTCTCATGGAACGATTTTGATTCCATATTTGACCGAATTGGCTATTAGAAGGAAAAAACTTGAAGACTATTAAAAATGTTTTTAAGGCTTATAGTTGCTAACTATGTTGTTGCTAACTATGTAGATTTGTAACCACTTGAATTAGTTTAAACTAATGAATCTGACTCAAAAGATATAAGATACTGAGACCTTATTTAGAAAAACTATTTATACAAATCATTTGGATGAAGGAGTCCAAATCCTTTTAGAGGGTTTAATGACCTTTCCAGCTTTGATACAAGACGTACATACGCTGATTTTTTTAGCCGAACCGTCAACCAATGCGCGGACTTTCTGTATATTTGGATTCCATCGCTTCTTTGTTCTAGTGTGTGAATGACTTACATTCATTCCAAATGCTGGATGTTTTCCGCATATTTCACAAACTGATGCCATATATAAAACTCCTGATGAAATTACCTTAAAATTATTTTTATTGAATTATATTGACTATTAAGATTCAAATTCTGTTAAATATAAATTTTCTATTACAATATCGACCGACAAAATTAAACTTAATCTACATGAAGAATTTAAACTTTTACCTTATCTATACTTTCCATTAAATTTGAAAATTTATCAGTCTTTTTAAATAGCATAGACAAATTAGAATACAATATAATTTAAAAACAGTATAAACTGATTTAAGCTTTAAATGTTTCTGTTCGCAAATTTACATGCGTGCTATAAATATTGCAGTTTAAATTTTAGCATTAATTTGAGGCCGCCTTGTTAAATAAAATCGATTTTACTGCTTTAGACCAAATTGTAAGACAATTTAGAGACGGTCTGCGAGAAAATCAAGAAATAATAAATCGCTTGAATGTCTATCCAGTTCCAGATGGGGATACTGGGACTAACATGGCATTGACAGCAGAATCTGTTGTAAGTGAAATTGAAACCATAAAAGATGAGCTTTCCATGTCAATTTTGGCCAAAGCCATTAGTCACGGATCTTTAATGGGGGCACGAGGGAATTCAGGAATAATTATTTCACAAATATTGAGAGGATTATCGTCGGTTTTTGAATTAAAAGACGAAATTGACTGTTTTGATGTTGCAACCGCATTCGAGCAGGCGTCTCTGATGGCCAGAAAAGCGGTTTTGAGACCAGTCGAAGGAACTATATTGACCGTCGCAACTGCGGCTGCAGAAGCTGGACTATCAGCTTGTAAATCGGACAACGCAGATATTAAGACGATATTGGAGGCGATATTCTCAGGAGGGGTCTCTGCACTTAGAATGACTCCAGAACTCTTACCAGTTTTGGCTGAATCTGGTGTAGTTGATGCGGGTGGTGCGGGGTTGATCGAACTGTTTCGCGCTTTTATTAAGGTTTGTTTAGATTACGAACCAGATAACTTACAGAAAATTCTACCCGATAAAGTACTTGAAGTAGTCTCTAAAGCATCGGCAAAGGCGGACATTCAGATTGTAAATCATGGAGTAGAGTCAGTAGGGGATCTCAGATACGAAGTCATGTTTATTTTGGAGGCAAATGACGAGTCAATCGATGCGTTTAAAGATGTATGGGGAGGAATTGGGGATTCGATTGTAGTAGTAGGATCTGATGGATTGTACAACTGCCATATCCATACTGGTGATATAGGAGCTGCGATCGAAGCAGGAATTGATACCGGAAGACCTAGAAATATCCGGGTGACGGATTTAGCCGAACAGGTTGAAGAAGAACATTGGGTAAGACAGGCAGAAGACCAAGTCGATGAAACTGATTTGAAGCCCGTACATAGTGGCCCTCCTCCAGTTACTGCAGTCGTTGCAGTAGCCACGGGAAGCGGAGTAAAGAGAATTTTTCACTCACTCGGGGTTCATTCAGTTGTGTCCGGAGGTCAGTCTATGAACCCATCAACAGCAGATTTACTTAAGGCTGTGGAGGAACTAGACTCTCCTGCGGTCGTAATATTGCCCAATAATAAGAATATAATTCCAGTTGCAAACGAAGTAGATGCTCTAACTAAAAAAGCGGTAAGAGTAGTACCCACCAAAGGTATTGTGGAAGGTTTCGCTGCATTGTTAGCCTATGATCCTGAAGCTGGTCCTGGTGAGAATTTGTCAGAGATGACAAAAAGCGCCGAAGGCGTAATAGCTGGTGAAGTAACAATGGCAGTAAGAGATGCGTCGTCGTCAGCGGGTCAGATCCATGAAGGAGATTGGTTGGGGATCTCGAGAGAAGGTATTCAAGTAGTTGAATTAGACTTGGCAAAATGTTGTATTGAATTACTGGATAAATTGGTAACGGAGGATCACGAAATAGTAACCGTAATTGAAGGTGAAGGTTACAGTGTAAATGCTACTAGGCTCTTGTCTCAATGGCTTAGTGAAAATCGTGAAGGTATATCTGTAGAGGTGCACCAAGGCGGTCAGCCACTTTATCCCTACTTGTTTTCTATCGAGTGAGTCGTCATTTAACACAGCTTGCAAAAATTCCAGTAACTGAACTTACAGGGGTTACGGTTAATAAGTTAAAATCACTAAATGAGTTGGGGATAGCAACAGTACTTGACCTTGTGACCATGTATCCAAGAAAATATGTAGATAGGTCAAATCAGAAGGATTTAATTCATAGTATCGTTGGAGAAGAATTTCTAGTCGTAGGCGAAGTTCTAAAAGTTTCAGCACCTAGACGTTCCAAATCTAACAAAACAGTTGTTGACTTAATCGTTACAGATGGTACATCTAAGTTGTGGTGTACTTTTTTTAATCAACCGTGGCGGACAAAACAGCTTGAAAACGAGAAGTCACTTGCAATTTTTGGGAAAGTTTCGGCGTTTAAGGGGAAACTGACTATGGTAAACCCAATCGTCGATTTGATCGGAAATCAGACTGGAAAGATTATCGCACTGTATCCGACTACGGAAAGATCTGACTTGACAAATGTAATGATTTCAGGCTTTATACACCAAGCCCTGCAACGATCGAAAGAATTTGCCGATCCGCTATCTGAAATTAACTTAAGAAAGTATGATTTGATTTCTAGGACGGAAGCATTTAATAACATTCACTTTCCAGAGTCGACTGAAATGTTAAATAAGGCAAGAAAGCGCTTAGCATTTGATGAACTGTTGAGGTTGCAGATGCCTCTACTGGCAAAGAAAATGCGACTTCAGAATTTGCAAAAAGGTTTCAAATCCGTCGCCGGAGGATTAGAAATACTTAACGTTAAGGGTAGCAACTTAAGCCAATTGACGTCGCTGGTTGGAGATTTCCTGAGGATATTGCCTTTTGAATTAACGTCGTCCCAAAAGCGAGTAATAAAAGAAGTTTTGTTTGATATGGCGAAGCCATACCCGATGCACCGATTATTACAGGGAGATGTCGGGTCAGGTAAAACAGTGGTTGCATTGGCTTGTCTAATTGCGGCAATCGAAAATGGTCACCAAGGGGCTTTAATGGCACCGACTGAAGTACTGGCCGAACAGCATTACTTGAATATAGTAGATATGACACGTCATTTAAAGCTTGACGATCTGACTAGCTTGTTTAATGAGTCAAATTTTCGAGTAGCACTTCTGAGTGGTAAATTAACACCGAAGCTCAAATCTGAACTATTAATTAGAATTGAGAAGGGTGAAATAAATCTCGTGGTAGGCACTCACGCATTAATTTCTCAAGCTGTGAGATTTAAATCTTTAGGAGCAATTGTTATAGACGAACAGCACCGGTTCGGAGTTGAGCAGAGAAGCCAACTTTTGGCTAAAAGTAGCTATCCAGACACCCTTACTATGACAGCAACTCCAATTCCAAGAAGTGCTGCCATGACTGTATTTGGAGATTTAGACCAGAGTATTTTGGACGAAATGCCGCATGGTCGCCAAATAATAGATACATTTTGGGTTACCAAAAAAGGTGAATCAAGAATTTGGAAGAAAGTGTTAGAAGAAATAGAACATGACAACAGGGTATTTATAGTGTGCCCATTAATCGAAGATTCAGAAAAAATATCCGCAGCATCGGTAGCTGCAGTCGCAGAAGAACTGGCGTCTGGTCCGCTTAAAGGAATTAATACAGGTATATTACATGGTCAAATTCCACCTCTTGAGCGACAGAAAATATTCGAAGAGTTTCGCTCTGGTAAGTTTAAAGTCTTAATCAGTACTACTGTTGTGGAAGTAGGAGTAGACGTTAGAGACGCAACTGTAATGGTCATACTGGATGCAGATAGATTTGGGATCGCCCAACTACATCAGCTTCGTGGTCGGGTTGGGCGTTCAGAAAAAAAGTCTTACTGTTTTTTGCTGACCAAAGGTTCGAATCTAAGCGATATTGCAAAAGGTCGTCTGAATGCTTTGGTTAAATCAAACAATGGGTTCGAGTTATCCGAAATTGATTTTGCACTGAGAGGATTTGGCACTCTTATGGGAACGCGACAGAAAGGAAGAAGTGACTTAAAATTAGCAAAGCTTCCTTCGGACGAACAGCTACTTTTGTTGGTAAAAGAATTTTTGAACAAACTTGCTGAAACTGATAGAACTTTAGAGCAAAGTGATTTAAGCAAGTTTTTAAGGGCGGAAGTTTTGGCATTTCACTCTGAAGAAGATACTGAGTTTTTAATGAAAAGCTAATTGATTGGTAGGAAGCGTTAATATTTTAATTTTGTCTAGCTAGTTTAAATTCAGAAAATAGGATTAAGTAAATTGAAAATTACCGGAGGATATCTAAAAGGACAAGTAATTTCCGTATCGGATAAAAATGTTAGGCCAACTTCGTCTCTAGTAAAACAAGCAATGTTTTCTATGATCAAATCTTATTTGCTTACAGAAAGAAAGTCGCTCAACAACTTAAACGTATTGGATTTGTTCGCTGGAAGCGGCGCTTTGGGGATTGAAGCCCTTTCCAGAGGTGCTAATTCTGTGGTGTTTGTAGATAATGCATACAGTAGCTTGTCTGTCATAAAAGACAATTTACGTAAACTTGGAATAGTCGAAAAAGCAAAAGTTATAAAATCAGATTCTGTCATCTATGTGAATAATACTGAATTACAGTTTGACATTGTGTTTTGTGATCCTCCATACGGTTATACCAAATTCGAAGAGATTTTAGGAACAAATAAACTACATTTAGCAGTACTGGAATCGGGGTCTGATATACGCAAACAGATAAATGAAAAGAATTATCGGCTTATTCAATTTAAACGATACGGTGACTCATTCGTAACTATTGTTGAACATAAGTTTTCGTAATGCCTTAAAGACGGCTTGAATAGTAGATATAGGAAATAGATGGATTAACGTATAGAAATAGTAAACAAGAAAACAATCACGTGGAAACTCAGCACGGGAAAATAGAAAAGTACGAAATAGATGGACAATAAAAGATAAGTTTAGAAATGTCAATATTATAGGCAGGTAGGATTGCTGTTACAATTCTTAAATATTGAATTAAGTAACCCAAGAGAAAATCAAATGTATAAAATTTGGAGATTTAGTTAAACCAGATCTAAATACGGTCAAGAGAAAGTTAAGAACTGGTAGACCCTTATATATGAGAGCAGAACTATTTGTCGTTGAAGTTGAGTATTGAGATTAACAAGCTGACAAATTTGTATTAAATATACTCGACTCTTAGAATATTTAGTTAAACCTAGATCCACCGAAAAATTACCAATTTAGCAATAATTTTATCGGCACGAATACACTAAAATGCCCTTCTGGCCTAGTAAAATTGGTGTATGAACAATACAAAAAAACTTAGCCAAAAGGACACCTTATTAGTGTCACCATCTTACCACAAGTCCTCCAAGTTTTCAGTTATATTTGATGATAAAAAAAGTGCATCATATGCGGGGCTACATTTAGTAAATGATTTTGCCACAAAACTTCAACTAATTGATCTAGCAGATCAGATTATTGATTTAGGTGATGCTCCAGGTAGACCTAATCCAGGTAGGAAAATAATGACTTTAATAGAGTCATTTATAGTAGGGGGAGACTGCATTGACGATGCCGATGTATTACGATCTGGCTGTAGTGAAAAGCTGGTTGACCATAAAGTTATGGCTCCTTCTACCTTAGGTACTTTTCTTAGATCATTTAGTTACGGTAATGTAAGACAATTAGATAAATTATTCTCTGAACTCTTAAAAAAAGCTTCTGGCTTTGGAATCTTACCAAAAGATGAAGATATTACAATAGATGTCGATTCAACGATATGTGAGCTATACGGTAAAAACAAAGAAGGGGCAAGTTACGGTTATACAAAAGTATTGGGACTCCATCCTTTAATAGCTACCCTCGGTAAGGCAGGAGATATTGTACATGTCAGAAACAGAAGAGGATCAGCCCACAGTGGGAGAGGATCGGCTTACTTTATAACTGAAACTATCAACAGATTAACAAATGTAGGATGTACTTCTAATATCACATTAAGGGCTGATTCTGGCTTTTATTCTAAACACGTAATTAAAGCCTGTAGAGATAAAGGCGTTAACTACTCCATTACAGCTAAGTTAACAGGTTCTGTTAAAAGAGCAATTGAATTAATAGATGAAAGTAACTTTGTTGAAATTGACTATACCCTAAACGGTAAAGCTTATGTTGGAGAAACTACCTACGGTGACAATCACAGACTAATAGTTAGAAGAACCAAGATTACAGGAGATCAAGCCGATCTATTTGACAATTGGCAATATCACGCATTTATTACTGATTTAAAAGGTGACAAAGTGAAATTAGACGCATATCACAGAGATCATGCAACAGTTGAATTAAATATTAAAGATTTAAAAGAAAATGTAGGGTTAAATCATATGCCATCTGGTAAATTTGCAGCTAACAGTGCATGGCTTGTAATCGCTGCTATGGCATATAACTTCATGATTTGGATGAAAAGAATAACTGATGATAAACGAATTACAGCTAAAAGTTTCAGAAAGATGTTTATATTATTTGCTGGAAGAATTACCAAAAAGGCTAGAACATATATTCTTCACTTACCCCATAAATGGCAATATCAAAAACAGTGGATTAAAACCTTAAATGCCATCCAACTGCTCACTATAAAAACATAGAAATATACTATCTTAAGGCAGCCCCCAATTTTCAACCGGCGCCTTCGACTCAAATAAACAAATCAAAACTTCTGATAGAACACGTACCAATTTCAACAGTTATATACCAAAACTGAATTTCCCAATACGACACAGTCATTTTTTGATAATTTTAGTATTACTAATGATTTTTCGGTGGATCTAGGTTTAGTTACACCTGGGGGAATCAAGTCAGAAGAGCTACATTGAGAACTCCGTAATCCTTTCAAGTCTATCATAAATTGCCTAATTTCATTAATCTGTTTTTGAACTTGATCTATTACTACAGACTTAACTGTCTTTAGAGTCCTATTTACTGTACTTTGAACAGCATTGCCGACACATCCTATCCAAGTCAAAGGGTCTCCGTTACATTGGTGCTTCCCACTTGGATCCCAGCCATTGACAGGATTATCCCCTGAAACTATAGGAACTGACGCATATTTGGTTGAACTAGTAGTAGTTTTTGGCCTTTGAGCAGGTAAAATATAACAGAAATTAGCAGTTAAAAGGGAGGGGTTACAAAAAAAGCGGGAATATGCGTTTTTTGAAGTTGAAGTTGAAGTCGTACCAGTTAATTCTGTTTGATTTTTAAGTGAAATTGAAAGTGTTTTCACGACTGAAATTTTAACATAGGACTTGGATTTATTTTAGAATCTCATTGGAATAGAATATTTTCTAAACATAATTTAAGTTTTAAAGTATAGCGGAAATGTTATTTACTTGGTTAAACGGTTCTTCCCATTAAAATGCGAAGGACCGTTTATTGGTACTTAAAAATATCGGAACCGTCACAATCTTATCCTTCTAAATAACAGTTGTGGAAGATATTCAAGTAATTATTTTTTTAGATAAATAACTTACCAAATTATTTGATGGTTTTGTAACTCTGTTTAAGGTTAGCCAAATATCCCAGTCCTGAGACAAAATCGGAATTTCTGTGATTAAAATCGACACAAATCCAAGAGCTTGAGACAACACAAAGCTATCATAATCTGCTTTGCCCTATTGGATAACTTTAAAGACTATATTTGGCATTTGACTTCGGACAGGTTTGAGCAAACCATAAAATCGACGCTTCGATAACCGGAATAATTTGCAACCGAGTAAACTGATACTTGAGTAGCCGTCGCACCTCTCCGCATAGCATCTTGCTGTTCAGTTTCTTGCCATGCAAAAGTATCTGGAACTACACAACAAGATACATTTTCATATTTAGCACAAATATACTGACCACTCGGTTCACCTCCTATCGTGGAAATATATCCCGATAACC
>JAJYVQ010000090.1 GCA_021791915.1 Actinomycetes bacterium
GCTCAAGTTATGGATTTGGGTACTTGGGAGGACTGCTTGGAGCTAAAAGAAGTTTTTGGTTACGACGTATTAGCTGACGTTTTAATCAACTCACAACCAGGATGGTTTCATCCAAATTCGTGGGCGTTTTGGCACTATGCACTGAGATTAATTCCCGACTCTGAAGATCCGCCTTCTATGCCACAGAGACCTTTTATTGAGAACTTAAATTGAATAGTTTTAAACCACATTAGAAATATTGCCACAAAATCAGGCAATGATGTGGCAGGAACTGAAGTTTGCCAAAGAACTTGGATTTGTTCTATACAAAGGTACGGCAGTTTGCTTAAGATACGGTCACCGGCAATCCGTAGATTTTGATTTTTTCACGTCGGGAGCACTTGACAAAATTGCAATTCAAAATCTATTCTTTAATATTGCCAATGGTTTACTCATCTACGATACACCGAATACTCTTTCGGTGATGGTAAATAACGTTAAGCTATCTTTTTTCTCTGTTGGATTTTCTCCGACAGAACCTACCGATACTACTAATGACGGAGTACTTTCTGTAGCTTCACCTCTTGACCTGCTAGCAACAAAACTCAAAGTAATACTGCAACGTGCAGAAGTTAAGGACTACATCGATATCGCTACTTTACTAAAGAACGGCGTTTCGCTGGAAAATGCAATGAACACTGCAAAACTACTGTATTCACCTGCATTTCAACTTACAACAGTACTAAAGGCTCTGACTTACTTTGATGACGGCAACTTGTCAAATTTACACGAATCAATTAAAGAACAGCTCAGAAGCAGTATCCACAATCTAACCGATCAGTATTTTTCAAATGAAATTGTGGAACCTTAATAAATCAGTATATTTAACACCATCAAACCAAGTGAAAGATTACACTCTGGTTTCAACCTTTAATAAGTTTGCTAAAAATTAAAAAATAACTTTCTTCTATAAGCAATCAATTCAAATAACAATTGGCAATTTTAGACATTGTATATATAGGAATTAAAAACCCTGTCACATTAACATCTAACTAGCTAACAGAAGGTATTTTTTGAAAGTTGTGAATAGTATTATTATCCCATTACTGACTCAAAAACTTCTTAAACCACCAACCAGAATCTTTAACGGTACGTTCTAAGGTTTCAAAATTAACATAAATTAATCCATATCTCGGTCTAAACCCCAAAGCCCATTCAAAGTTATCCATAAAACTCCAATACATATACCCGTTTATGGGAATGCCATCTTTTTTAGCCCTAAGCACTTCAGGTAGATGTCTTCTTACATAATCTACTCGCCTTAGATCAATTACCCTTTTGTTTTCAACTGTATCGTAACAGGAAAAACCGCTTTCTGTAATCGTAATATTTTTGAACCGGTTATATTCATGCAACATTTGAACTGATTCATATATACCTTTTGGATTTACTGGAGATTTTAACATGTCGGCATCTTGTCCGTTAAATCTCTTGGGCTTAGTCGGGACTCCGTTCAGTAAAGGAACTGGAATTGCAACAGTAGTGGAATAGTACTGAGCCCCTATAAAGTCAAAATCTACTTTTATATTTTGCTCATCTTCATCTTTTATAAAACGTTTTACCTGATCAATTATCGGACTTAGTCCAAATGGATAGCCCAATCCTAAATTTGGATCAATATAAATTCTGTGCATTAAAGCGTGTACTGATTCTTTTGCTTTCAAATGGAAACCGCTTTTACCCATTGCATGAACTGGTGCAATTACGTGAGTAGTACCTACGTTTGATTTGCTTACGTTTGCTCTTACTACCTCTGCACCTTTGGCTTGACATAAATTAACGTGATGAACCGACGCCATAAAGCTGAATGGATTTATTATCCCAGGTGCCATAGCACCGACCAAATATCCCCCTGCACAAAATGACAACGGCTCGTTAAAAATCATCCAGTTTTTAACCCTGTCTCCCAGCTTTTTTGTTACAACATCCACATATTCGCCGAACCACTCGACGATCTGTCTGTTTAACCATCCCCCTTTATCCTGCAGTTTTTGAGGTAAGTCCCAATGGTAAAACGTAATCCAAGGTTCCAAATTGTTTTTGAGGTTGGCATCTACCACCCGTGAATAAAAATCAAGCCCCTTTTGGTTGACCTTACCAGTACCTTCTGGCAAAATCCTCGGCCAAGAAAGAGAAAACCTGTTTGCTTTAAAACCCAAGTCTGCAATTGTAGCAATGTCGGACTCATATCTGTGATAAAAATCACATGCCACATCACCAGTTTCGTGAGTAATTACTGTAGGAATTAGAAACCTTTTTTTGTGCACAAATGTATCCCAGATAGATTTGCCTTTCCCGTCTTCGTCACACGCACCTTCAATCTGATATGCTGAAGAAGCAACACCCCATATAAAATCCTTACCGAAATCAGAGGCCTTTAATCCATAAGTATCCATCTGCTCACTAACTTCCATCATTTACAACCACCTTTTTCTAAAAAGAACTACTTTAAACTATAATACGGCTAAATAACTATTTCCAACTCCTATTACTTAGTTAAATTAAACATTTGATTTAAAAACACTAAAGTTTTTAAGTGGAAATAGCTAATTTAAACTATATATTTAAAAAAATTTTCGTATTTGACAAATTCAACTGAATAACTCAAACCTGCAAATACTTCTTACTTACTTAAACTGCCAACAGTTAACTAGGTATAACGCACCAAGCCCCAAAGAATAATTTTTTTTTAAAAGTCTAATCTTAGAAACTTTATAGCATTAAAGATAAGTTCTGCTGCATTACCTTATGTAGTAATAATTGTTTTAGTGATAGTTAATACTGCAACAATACTTTTTTTAAATACTTGGTTAATTATTTAACAACTTCTCAATAACCGACAGAGCATTGTTCGGTCCATTTTCTTTTTCCAGCCTTTGTGATAAATATTTGGCTCTATCTGATATTTCGTTGTTAGAAACCACTTTTTTTAATGCAACTGCTAAATTTTCAGAGCTTAGTTTTGTACGTTTAATGGAATCAGTACTAGCACCTAGTGCAATCAAAGTTTTCCCCCAAAAGAACTGATCGGCCAAACATGGAATTGTAACAGACGGTATGCCTGCACGCAATCCGGCAGCAGTTGTGCCTGCTCCTCCATGATGAACGATCGCCGACATTTTTGGCAAAAGCCATTCGTAAGGCAAGTCATCAACCATATAAATATTGTCGGGCAGATTATCACAACCGAGTTTTGCCCATCCAGAGCCCAAAACACATCTGACTTTAGCTTCTTGGGTAGCTTCTACTATTAGCGATGTCAGTTGCTTGGGATCGCTTGAAGTCATGGAGCCAAAACTAATAAACACAGGTGGAGGTCCAGAATCTATGAATTCTATTAACTCTTTCGGTGGCTTCCAGTTCTCCTCCATGGGCAAAAACCAATAACCAGTAACATGAACATTGTCGGGCCAATCTGGCAGTTTGGGCACGACTAATGAACTGAACCCAAACATTGTCGGCATCCCACTGGGCTGTAGCCCCGTTATACTGTGAGGTTTTGAGGACTTACCTAATCCCAGTGAGTTCCGCCACTGGTTAATTTGAGGACTTAAACTTCGCCATATTATTGACTCTACTATTTTTGCAAGCGAAGACTCAATAAGTGAACCATACAACTCTTTTATAGCAAAAGGTGGGATCAGTAGCGGTTGAAGGCTATTGGGTGGCTGCAAGTGTGTAGCAATTGCCGGAATATTAAAATATTGAGCTACAGTTGGTGTAGTAAACGATCCTAAGGTTGAATAAATCAACAGATCCGCTCCTTGAGCAGATTGCATGCAGTCTTGCATTAAGTCTTTCAAATGCGACTTGGCCAATTTAATTACCTCAGAAGTTGTTTTTATGGGTCTTCTGCCGAGTTCTACCATATCATGTCCGAACTTGTCGTTGAGGAGAGAACCTATGCTAAGGGAAAACGGTTTGAATTTAATATTTCTGTTGAGGATAGTCTGCTCAAATTCGGGGTGACTACATAAAGTAACATTAAATCCGTTATTGTTCAGGTGTACAGCAAGACTTAGATGCGGCTCTAAATCTCCACGCGATCCTAAAGCTATAATACTGATATTTTTCGTAATTCTCCTAATGATTTTTTAACAACCGTTTAGACCTTTTTACTTATTGTGACCCTACTATAAATAGCCTATTAATTTAAATTTACACTTAATTTGCCGTCGATCACAGTGACAAAAGACCAATTAATTAACTTCAATAAATTACAGTTACAACATTATTAATTTAACTTTTCTAGTTGACTTAAAATGTCAATGACTACTTGGTGCCTAAATTAGACTAACATTCATTTTTGTAGCAATTTAAATTGTAAAGTTGTTAATACATATTAAGTCTGACAAAGTTTTTTTGAGATTTTTAATAATAATCTTTAAGACTGTTTAAAATTTTCAGTCTCAATTCAGCTTTTCAACGGTAACAAAAATTGGTCTGTCTACTGGCGCTGGTTGCCACTCCATTGGAGCATACTTTAAGTGCCCATAACCCATAGCCATATTTAACCACTTGACCATACCGGGCTCGACTTCATTTGACCCTACCCTGTCTTTAAACATAAAAGAGTCCCAACCGTTATATATAGTTAGTCCAAAAGGTCTTTGACACGGAGATAGCTTTATGCGCACTTTATATTCGCCCACGTCATTTTTAATGAGGACGTAATCGTTATCTTCAACGCCGATATCTTTAGCGTCTCTAGGATGCATTACCACGTGAGGTTCACCTCTGTGAGTCTGTAATATATGTGGGTTCCCCATGTTCATTGCGTGAATCGACCATCGATTGTGTCCTCCCGTCATCCTAAACTTGTAGTTTCCTCCCATAGCTGGCGGATCTTTGTGGACTGGAAGATCTTCGCCAGCTTCGACAAACCACGGATGCTCAATCAAAAACTGTGCACGTCTCGTCAGTGTCGGATAAGGTGTTCCTTTTTCATAGTGATCTCTAAAAACTCCTAATGTTTCATCTTTGGGCAAAGGAGAGGACTGTCCTTTTGCCATAGGAGACATTCCCCAATCCTTGAAACGAGTCCAGCCTTTTTCTCTCAAATACTCTAAGTTAACTTTGGGATCTAAAGTTCCCGAAAATACTGTGTCGCGAACCATCTCTTCTGCGACATCTTCGCTATTTAACAGGTGACCGTCCAAAGTATACCTACTTGGAAGCTCTGAGTATTTTCTATACATCTGATCTTCTGGACCGAAATCACTAACCTTAAAACTGTCCAATCCGAGTAGTTCAGCTCTTTCGGCAATTTTTGAGAGCAACATCAGGAAAATTTCCCACTCCTCTTTTGCTTCTCCCTGCGGTTCGGCTGCCTTGTCGCTCAACTGTAAAGTGAGCATCGCAGGGCTGGGTAGATGAAAGGCTACTTTTTCATAGTGCTGTGCTGCAGGTAGTACAATATCTGAATTCATAGCCGTTGCCGACATTCTTATGTCGGTGCTCACCACAAGCTTCAAGTTTTTCCAAAGACTGTCCAACAGTACTTTTCTACCTCCTCTGGTACGCCTCAATTGGTTTCCACCACATTCAATCAAAATTTTTGGTACCTCTTCTTTCGAAGGCTTGTTAATATTTAAAAACCAGTTGGAATCTATGGCTTCTTCAAAGTATTCATCAAAAGATCTTCTCATAGCTGGATCGTTAAATACGGGGTTATTCCATCTTGATCTAAATGCTCCGTGATAGTACCACAAGAAAAAAGCGGGGAACATGGCCCTGCCACCCATCTGAGGCATCATTCTCCACGTCTCAATTGTGGCTAAAAGGTCATCTAAACTTGGATCGGCTTCTTTTAGAGCGTCGGTAGCTAAGTTAAGCGAGTTAATTACTTCGTCCGCACCCTCTATTCCATATTTCTGCTTTACCATGACAGTAGTTTGACCGTCAAAAAGTCCGACTGCCCAACAGTTAATTCCAGTGCCTTTTTTGCCCCAATTGCCTGTTATCCCCAACAGAAGATTCATTGTCCTCTGATAAAGGTCTGAATGATAGGCCTTGCAAGCTCCCATTCCCATAAGTATTTTTGTTTTAGTTCTTGCAATTCTTCTAGCTAACATCCTTAAAACCTCTGGATTTACTTCAGTAGTTTGTTCTGTCATCTCAGGTTTATAGTTCTCATCTAACATCTTTTGTAATCTGACAAATAGAGGAAAGACAGTTACTTTCGTACCATCTTTTAGAGCCATTTCGGTTTTATTTAGAAGAGATACCGTCTTTGCTTCTAGTAGATTCGTTCTAGATGCAAGAATTACTTCACCGTTTTGATCTATATGATAAAACTGATCATCTAGTCCATTTTCGTTTATATCAGATTGTCTTAAGAACATCCCATTATCTGATCGGACTAACAAACTCAAGTCAGTCTGAGTTTTGATAAATTCATCGTCTTGAAGTCCCTCTTCTATAATAACTTGACACATCGACAGTGCCAGTGCTGGGTCAGATCCCCATTCAATCGGAATGTGATAGTCCACGTGCGAATGTGACGGAGATACATCGGGGGCAAAAAGAATTACTTGAGCCCCTTTATATCTAGCCTCTATTATGTAGTGAAAAAACGGAATACAAGTGTAGGCGGGATTAGTATGCCATAGGATTATAGTTTCGCTGTGAAATATATCGTCATTTGAACCTATAGGATAGAATCTTCCAAAAGTTAAATGATGCCCCAGTGCTAGATCATTTATGGATCCGTTTATATCTGTAATAGTACCTCCTATCTCGTGCATGAAACGATGGACTGCTGGTACAACTACCACCTCGGGTGTTCCCTCATGGACAATAGAGTGAGGTCCGTCAGTTTCTATCACATCAATAATTGAATCTGCTATCTCGGTTAAGGCCTCATCCCAACTGATGCGTTCCCACTTGCCTTCTCCCCGTTCCCCAATTCGCCTCATAGGATAAAGCAGTCTATCTTTTGAATAAAGCTGGGCCGACCATGAAGCTCCTTTCTGACACCCCAACGGATTCATGTCTGGAACTCCTTCTTCGAAGGTGGGAAATATTCCCGCTACTTCCTCGCGTACGATCTTATTATCCTTAACATAGACCTTATAAGGACACGCTCCGGGATAACAGTCGACACAGTGGGAGCCCCATCGAGTATCGTCAAACTCTATTCTCTGCCGATACCCTTCTAATGCTTGGGATCTTTTTGCCATTTTTATTACCACCTTTCCTGTTTTGGTTAGTTTTCTTAGCTCTTCTTATTAGTTCGTCCTCGTATTTAACCTGATCCATGATTAAAGCAATAGGCTTGGAATTTTTGGCTAATTGAGCCATACGTTTCATATACCCATCCACGTGGTTGTAGTAAGTTAAATATCCTTCGCACAATATATTTAATTTCCCTGTATTTAATTTCCCTGTATCTAAATTTCCTGTATCTAAATTTCCTGTATCTAACTCGCCAACGTCTATTTCCACAGTTTTATTCTGTTCGGTCTGTAGTTGTTGTTTGCCTAGCAGATTGATTGGTTGATTACTTGGTTGAATAGGTTTGTTTTGAAAACCACTCAAACTATGAACTCTATCTTTGGGACAGCCACCGTTGCAGGCAAACAGATACTTACAGTTCAAGCATTTTTCTGGTAATGTGTTGTATTTTGCTTCAGAAAACTCTGTCTGAAAAGGCGAATTAAACGCCTCAATTAAAGTGGTATCAACTACATTGCCCAGATAGTGATCTTCATTAACAAAGTGGTCACAACTATAAATTCCCCCGTCATGTTCTACTACCAAAACATTTCCGCAATATTTTGCATTTATACACAATATCGACTGACCGTTGGCATAAGCCATTAGGGTCTCAAAGAAGGTTTGTACATCGATTTTGCCAACATCATTTCTCACCCACATGTCAAACACTTTTGTTAAAAAATAACCCAAATCCGAAGGTAAAACACTCTCTTTCGATAGAGTTCCGTCAGGACGAATTTGAACTATCGGCAAAAATTGTAACCACCTTACATTTAAGTCTCGAAAAAAATTATATATTTCTGCTGGATGTTTTGCCGTAGTGGCATTTAAAGTACACAAAACATCAGGATCAATGCCAAAATCCCTTAAAAGTGTATAAGCATTAATTACTTCTTTAAAAGTAGGTCCGTTGACCTTATCTTTTCTGTTGGCGTTATGAAGCTTAGCTGGACCGTCCATACTGAGCCCAACCCAAAACTTTTCGTCTTTAAAAAACTTACACCAACTTTCGTTAAGCAAAACTCCGTTGGTTTGAATTATATTTATACACTGAACAGAATCGTCGGAGTATTTTTTTTGAAGTTCGATAACTTTTTTGTAGTAGTTAATTCCAAGCAGCGTAGGCTCACCGCCGTGCCAAACAAACTGAACCGTAGAAGCATCCGATGACTCTATTGCGTTTTTAATATAAGCTTCAAGAACATCTTCTTTCATCTTATAAGAGTGACTGTTCGGAAAGAGTGAAGTTTTAGTCAAGTAGTAGCAGTAACTACAGTTAAGATTACACAGAGGACCCACCGCTTTGGCCATCGTCAGAAAACTTGGTATTTTGTTATCAGTTTTAGTCAAATGGTTGTCAACTCTTTTTTTGTTATCTAAAGTCATCTGCTTCAATTTGCATTGAATCTTTTTTGCTTAAATTCTTAATAAAACCCTCGGTATATTTAAAAAGTTCATCCCTATTAGAACCACCTTTATGTCCAGTCGACTTTGTTGCAACTTCATTAGCAAATTGTATTGCATCTAAAAATTCCAAATCAAAAGAAAGTGCAGCCAACAGTACTGCAGTGTGTATATCTCCTGCTCCTACAGTATCTTTTAAGGTGTTATTAGATGAAGTTCTAACGTGTACCGGCAGTTTCTTATTTTGGCAAACGTAGCATCCACCAGCACCAAGTCTGACAATAGCGATGCCAGTATCTTTTAGCATTGAAGAAATTAAATGTGCACTTTTTTTAGCATTCGTTTCGTTCGTCAGTGTCATAGCTTCGGTTTCATTTAAAGTAAAAATATCTACATACCTTAAAAATTCCAAAAGCTCATCGTTAAAGTTTTTCGGAAACAACGGTCCAGAATCGACTACTAGCAACACTGAAGGACTTAGCGAACTTATAAGAGCCCTTATAGAAGCTCCAGAAACAGGATAAAGTAAGTCGTATCCAGATATATATACTGCGTCACCATCTTTAAATTCAATCTTGTTTAGCTCATCTAATGTCAATTTAGATTCAGCTCCGGGATACGTCACAAATGTGTTGACTTTAGTGTCGTCTATTACTCCTACAGTAAATCCAGAATCGCTATCTTTGTCGAATCCGATAGGAAAATCAATATTATATAACTCCAAATCTCGCGTTATTTGTCTGCCAAAAAATCCAGTACCTACTTTCCCTGCCAAAATACAGTCCAACCCGCTCTGCTTTGCAGCAACTAAAACGTTAAATCCTCCTCCTGCAGAAATATGTTTGTCTTTTGCCATCTGATCCGATCCATAAACCACGAACTTATCTACATACATTAAAATATCCACAATGACAGAACCGACAAGAACCAGTCTTTTGGGTCTTATGCCTAACTCTATTTGCGGTTTAACCTGAGAATCTAATATTGACGAATACTCTGCCACCAATGGCGAACTGGTATTTTGCTGACCTGTGAGTTTTTGTTGACCTGTAGTATTTTGTTGACCTGTGATATTTTGTTTACCTGTGGTTTTAATCAAGTTGAAGGTGACGTACATTGCCATTGAAATCACAAATCCAAGATATAGACCAAAATTACCGTCTGACAAAAATCCCTTTGCCAAAAATCC